>DATIKP010000158.1 GCA_035477455.1 Atribacteraceae bacterium | reverse complement strand
GATGTACGGTGGGCAAAGCACCCATATTCCGATACGTGTCATCCAGGGCGGGGTGATCCCGATTATTTTTGCATCGTCGATCCTTCTCTTCCCAGCTACCCTGGCACAGTTTTTTCGGGAAGGATTCATGAAGACAATCGCCGACGCTCTTGCTCCGGATGCTCCATTGTACCTGACTCTTTTTGCGGTGCTGATTATCTTTTTTACCTTTTTCTATACCGCGGTTACATTCAACCCTTCGGAACTAGCGGATAATATGAAAAAGTACGGTGGTTTCGTTCCCGGCATAAGACCGGGCCGACCGACAGTTGAATATCTGGACCGCACGTTGTCCAGAATCACGCTGTGGGGTTCCTTGTTTTTGGCCTTTATCGCCATCTTTCCCAACATCGTGGTGGAGATCACCGGCGTTCATACTCTCTTTTTCGGAGGAACGGCGATTCTCATTACCGTTGGTGTAGCGATCGAAACCGTCCGTCAGGTGGAGGCGCAACTCCTGATGCGGCATTATGAAGGATTCATGAAGAAATAGCTGAACACTGACCGGCTTTCGGGAAAGGAGACTCTGATGTGCGGTTAATCCTCTTGGGACCACCTGGTGTGGGCAAGGGAACCCAGGCAAAAATGATCGAAACGGAATTCGATACCCCTCAGATATCGACCGGTGATATAATTCGCAACGCCATGCAAAATCATACCGAATGGGGAAAGAAGGCCGAGAGTTATGTGAAAACTGGCCGGCTGGTCCCCGATGACGTAGTGATCGGAATCGTGGAAGAACGGTTGAGTATGTCTGACGTAGTAGATTCGTTCATGCTCGACGGGTTTCCCCGCACTTTGGAACAGGCCGGAGCCTTGGATCGGATCCTGACGACCTCCGGTAAACCGATCGATGCCGTCATCTATTTCGATGTCAATCGCGATGCGGTGGTGAAGAGGCTTTCTGCACGGCGTGTCTGTGAAAAGTGTCAAGCGACGTACAATCTTAACTCCAATCCTCCCAGAGAAGAAGGGATATGTGATCGAGACCAGGGAAAGCTGATTCAGCGGGAAGACGATAAACCGGAAGTGGTTTTGCAGCGGCTCATAACATATGAAAAACAGACCAAGCCGCTGATAGACTTCTACGAGAAACGGGGGATCATGCATCACATTCCTTCCTCCGGTGGAATTGATCAAATCTTCGGCGTCGTCAAAAAGCTTCTCTGTAATCTTTCTCAATGCCTAGACTGACCTCTGTGCAAGAACTTTCCAGCATCCGGGAGGGTGGAAAAATTCTGGCCGAAGTGCTGGAAAAAGCGCAGGAACTCGTGGTGCCGGGCATGGAAACCGCCTACATCGACCGGGTAATTGAAGAAACTATCCGGGCCAAGGGCGGCACCCCGGCCTTCAAGGGATATCGGGGATATCCGGCCTCGAGTTGTATTTCGATCAATGAACAGGTTGTCCATGGCCTTCCGGGGGAACGGGTTATCCAGAAGGGAGATCTGGTGAGTATCGATGTCGGTTTGGAGTGGCAGGGATTGTTTACCGATGCGGCCTTCTCTTTGGTGGTCGGCCGTATGGACGACAAAGCGGAAAGACTACTGAATGCCTGCCGGGAGGCGCTTAGCGCGGGAATACGGGAGGCTCGTCCTGGGAACCGGGTGGGGAACATTTCTCAAGCTGTTCAGCAGACGATCGAAGAAGCCGGTTACTCGGTGGTCAGAGATTTTGTCGGTCACGGATTGGGGCATTCGCTTCATGAGGAACCACAAATTCCCAACTTTGGAAGACGAGGAGATGGAATGCTCCTGAAGAGTGGGATGGTTGTGGCCATTGAACCCATGGCCAACGAGAAAGGTTTTCAGGTCAAGGTCCTCGACGACGGCTGGACAGTGGTCACCGCGGACGGTGGTTTATCAGCACATTTTGAGCATACCGTGCTGATCGGTCCTGACAGTCCGGAAATATTAACCCGAAGCCCAAGGAGGGATAGTCTCCACCAATGATCAAAAACGATGTTATTGAGGTGACCGGAAAGGTTATTGAACCATTGCCTAACGCCATGTTCCGTGTCGAATTGGAATCAGGGAGGGTTATTCTCGCACATATTTCCGGGAAAATGCGGATGCATTACATAAGGATTCTTCCCGGGGACCGGGTAACCGTTCAAATATCTCGTTATGACACGACAAAGGGAAGGATCACCTACCGGCACAGAACTTGAGTTTTCTTGAATTTTCATCTGGGAGGTATTACAATGAAGGTCCGTGCTTCCGTCAAGCCGAGATGTGAAAAGTGTAAAATCATTCGGCGAAAGGGTAGAGTTGTTATACTTTGTACAAATCCAAGACACAAACAAAGGCAAGGTTAGGAGGAAGTCTTCATGGCCCGTATAGCTGGAGTTGATTTGCCGGCAAATAAGCGAATTGAAATCGCCCTGACCTATATTTATGGGATTGGTAGATTCCTGGCTCGGCAAATTCTGCTGGAAACCGGGGTCGACCCGAACACACGAGTCAGGAACCTGACCGACGAGGAAGCGATTCGGATACAGAAGAGTGTGGAGAAATATCCGGTGGAGGGCGAACTGAGGACTCAGGTATCCCAAAATATTAAACGGTTGATTTCCATCGGTACATACCGGGGTCTTCGTCATCGCCGGGGGATGCCATCGCGGGGACAGCGCACCAGAACCAATGCCCGTACGAAAAAAGGTTCCCGCAGAACGGTCGGGGTTAAAAGGAAAAAATAAGAATGACAGAATGAAAACCTCGGCAGATTTGATTCCGGTTTTCGGAGAGTCGAGGGTTTGTCCGGGAAGTACCCGGGGAACGATTAAGGAGGTCGTCACTCATTGGCCGAGAGAGCTCGTGGAAAACGGAAAGAGAAAAGAATTATCCGTGATGGAGTCGCGCATATAAAATCGACGTTCAATAACACTACCATATGTATTTCTGACTGTCAGGGCAATGTCATTTCCTGGGCCACCGGAGGGAATTCCGGCTTTAAAGGAACTAAAAAGGGAACTCCTTTTGCCGCTCAACTGGCAGCAGAATCGGCTGCCCGGAAGGCCATGGATCAGGGTTTGCGGGAAATCGAAGTCCTGGTAAAGGGTCCGGGGTCAGGCCGGGAGACCGCCATACGCTCACTCCAGGCGACCGGTTTGATCATCAAGTCCATCAAGGACGTCACTCCGATTCCTCATAACGGTTGCCGTCCACCGAAACAACGGCGGGTGTAGCGCAAACTTAGGCAGGTAGAAAGTTGCGTTAACTTCATCGTGGTAAATATTCTTGAATCTTGATTCTGTAAATAGTTCTTAGGGAGGACCAATATGTCGCGATATACCGGATCGAAATGCCGGCTGTGCCGCCGGCAGGGTTTGAAACTTTTACTGAAAGGTCCCAGATGTCTATCCAACAAATGCGCTTTTGAAAAAAGGCCTTTCCCCCCGGGGCCGCAACGGGGAGGCCGAAGAAGGGTTTCCAGCTATGGGACTCAATTACGGGAAAAACAAAAAGTCCGTTTCATCTATGGAATCACCGAGCGGCAGTTCAACAACTACTTCGCGAGGGCGATAAAACTTCCCGGCTTGCCTGGGGAGACTTTACTGGTTCTTCTGGAAAAAAGATTGGACAATGTTGTATTCCGGCTTGGATTAGCCGATTCCCGCTCTGATGCCCGGCAAATGGTCCGTCACGGGCATTATCTGATCAATGGAAAAAAGGCGAGCATTCCCTCCTTACTCGTTCAGAAGGGTGATGCGATTACTCTTTCGGACAAGGGGAAGAGCAACCTGAAAATCAAGGAAATTACTGAAGAAAAAGGTCCGGCGAATATACCGGGATGGATCGAATACAATACGGAAACCCGTCAGGCGTCTCTCGTGAGTGAACCGAAACGAAGCGATATCGAGTACGATGTTCAGGAGAAGCTCATAGTCGAGTTTTATTCAAGATAACCGCCAGCTTGGGAAAAACCACCGAGGTGTTCAAATATGCAGGATTTAAATGTAACAACAAAGTTTGAAATTCTGGAAATCACCGAAGATCCGGAAACAAGAAGCCAATTCGGTCGATTTTCCATAGAACCCCTTGAATCCGGCTGGGGTATCACCATTGGAAATTCCTTGCGCCGCGTTCTCCTTTCGTCAATTGAAGGTGCCGCCGTCACCGCGGTCCAGATTGAAGGCGTAATCCATGAATTCTCTTCCCTTCCCAACGTCCAGGAAGATATTGCCGATATCATGCTGAATATCAAAGGAATCATTTTACGCTCTCATTCCGAAGTGGAAGAAACTCTGACTCTCAACTTTTCCGGTTCAACACAGGGGACACGGGTTACTGCTGGTGATATTGAAAAAAACAGTGCCGTAGACATTATCAATCCCGCTCATTATTTGGCAACGCTTTATGAGGGGGGGGCTCTGTTGGTCCGCTTGTTTGTCAACCGGGGGAAGGGATACCGTGAAACTCAGGAAAAGATCCATCCCGAACATAACATCATCCCGATCGATTCAATCTTCACACCGGTCAAGAAGGTGAATTACCATGTTTTGGATACCCGAGTGGGTCAGTTTACCAACTATGACAAGTTGGTGCTGGAAATCTGGACCAGTGGCGCCATTTCGCCCCAGGAAGCCCTCAATAGCGCCCTGGCGCACATCGTTACCCAGTTTTCCCATTTGCGGGAACTATTAAAGGAGCGGTCGGGCGAATTGGCCATCGGTGAACTGATACCCGAGGTCGAAAGCTCAGGCGAAGACAGGGATATCCCCATAAAGGAGCTTGAGTTGTCAGTTAGGGCCTTCAATTGTTTAAAGCGGGCAAAAATCAATACCCTTCGTGAGTTGCTGGAAATCATCAACGGCCGCTCAGAAGACCTGAAAAAAATCAAGAATCTGGGCCAAAAAACCTACGAAGAAATCGTGGAAAAAGTGAGTCGGCTTGGTTATGATTTACACGAACCCACGGAAAACGAGGTGAACCAGGAATGAGGCACCGTAAGGGCAGAAAAAAACTGGGTCGAACCACTTCCCATCGCCAGAGCATGGTGTCCAACATGCTCATTTCTTTTATCAAAGCAGGAAGAGTCGAGACGACCGAGGTGAAAAGCAAATTCCTCAAACAGGAATTTGAGAAGACAATGTCTTTGGCCATACGTGGTGAAACGGCCGATTATCGGGAAATCCTGACCCGGGTAAAAGATAGGGAAGCATTCAAAATGCTGACTCGGAAGCTTGTGCCCCGCTTTAAAGAGAAACAGGGCGGCTATTGCCGGATCATCAAGACTCGCCAGAGACGCGGTGATGCGGCACCAATGGCGCTGGTTGAAATTTTGAACGAATAAACCTGGCCTGTCAAAGATCTCAGCCAGCCCAGCGCTGGCTTTTTTTTTGATCTGATTTGACTGGCGGCTTCGCAAAAGGCAGGTCCTTTGAAGCCCTGTAAAAATATTTTGTCTGAAAATCTCTTTTCCAGGAGGAATGCCGGTGATCGAATTCAAGCAGGTTTCATTCTGGTATTCCCAGGAAGAAGCACTCGTCGACAGAGATTATGAAGTACTGCACGAGGTTACACTCACCATACAAAAAGGTGAGTTTGTGGTTTTACTTGGAAGAAATGGATCCGGCAAGTCGACGCTGGCCCGGCATACTAATGGGCTTCTGCTTCCGAAGAAGGGGACGGTTACCGTCGAGGGGCTTTCCACCGTGGACCCGGCGAATCTGTGGCCTATACGACAAAAGGTCGGATTGATCTTCCAGAATCCCGACAATCAGATTATCGCCACCAGCGTTGAGGAGGATGTAGCCTTTGGACCAGAAAACCTGGGTCTTCCACCTTCCGAGATCCGGCGAAGAATAGACGAAGCCCTTTCGATTGTGGATATGCTCCCTTACCGAAGGAAAGAGCCACATTTACTTTCCGGCGGCCAGAAACAACGAGTGGCCATTGCCGGAGTCCTGGCCATGCATCCCGAATACCTGGTTCTTGACGAAGCCTCTTCCATGCTCGATCCGGAAGGCAGGAATGAGTTGCTTACCGTACTTAAAAAATTGAAGAGGGAGATCACGGTTTTTCATATTACTCACTATATCGAAGAAGCTGTTCACGCTGACCGGGTGCTGATCATGGATCAGGGAACCATCGTTGCCGAGGGAGGTCCACGGACCATTTTTTCTCTACGTGACGATATGTATCGATGGGGTTTGGAACTCCCCCAGATTACGGAGACAGCCTGGTTGATCAACCAACGCCGGCCGGGAACATTCGGGGAGTTACCGATTGATCCTGAAGAAATGGTGAACACATTGTGCTCATTGAAATGAAAGATGTCTCCTTCCGATATTTTCCAGGCTCACCTTTCGAGGTGGAGGTGCTTCGGAAGGTGAGCCTGGTCATTCATAAGGGGGAAAGCATTGGTATCATCGGCCGGACTGGTTGCGGAAAGTCGACTCTGATCCAGCATATGAACGCTCTCTTGTTACCTGAAAGCGGGGTTGTCCTGATTGATGGAAAAGAGACAGGAAAGAAAGGCCCTAAGCTTCGTCAAATACGCCAGCAGGTAGGATTGGTGTTTCAATACCCGGAACATCAGATTTTCGAGGAAACGGTGTATGCCGAAGTGGCATTCGGACCGAAAAATATGGGAATCACCGGCTCGGAACTGGAGGAGACCGTTCACTGGGCGATGGACTCGGTGGGTCTTGATTATAAGTCTTTCAAGGACAAGAACCCTTTCGAGCTATCCGGAGGACAAATGAGGCGGGTGGCCATAGCCGGAGTTCTGTCGATGCGTCCTGAAGTACTGATACTGGATGAACCGACTGCCGGCCTTGATCCCGAAGGCCGTAAATCAATACTGGAGAAAGTCGTATCCCTGCGCCGGGAATGGGGAATGACGGTGGTCATTGTTTCGCACAGCATGGAGGATCTGGCTCGTTTTTCAGAAAGGATACTGGTTATGGATAACGGAGACATCAAGCTCGATGGGCCGGTACGGGAAACTTTTTCCCGACACGAGGAGCTTGAACAATACGGTGTACGTCCTCCGGTAACCACTCGTACGGCTATCCTGTTGAGGAAAAGGGGCTTTGAAGTCCCCACTGGGATTCTCAGTTCTGGGGAATTAGCCGATGAAATCATTGGTATCCTGTCCGCAAGGAGAAAAAGGATCGATGTGGAGTAAATATGTTGTCGTTGGACAATATATCCCCTTAGATTCTCTCATTCACCGGCTGGACCCCCGGGTAAAAATCCTTTTTTCCGGGGTGATGATCGTCGACCTTTTTATAGTGCAACACTGGTCCGCATTCCTCTTGTTGGGTGGATTGATTCTCGCTTTCGCTGCTATTGCTAAAATACCAGCCGCCTATTTAATGAAAAGCCTGAAGCCGATCCTTTTTCTGCTTATGTTTACGCTGATACTTCATCTCTTTTTTACCCCCGGAGAGACGCTTTGGGAATACGGAATCATCAGGATTTCCCGGGACGGCTTGTTCAGGGGTCTGTTCATCATGATCAGGCTTTGCCTACTCATTCTTTCCACGGCCCTTTTAACCCTCACAACGTCACCGGTGGAGCTGACCGATGGTATGGAGTATCTTCTGAGCCCTTTGAAGCGATGGCGGTTTCCTGCTCACGAACTGGCCATGATGATGACCATCGCTATCCGATTTATCCCAACCCTTCTTGAAGAGGCGGACCGGATCATGAAGGCTCAGATGGCCCGGGGCATGGATTTTGAATCCGGGAACCTACTCAAGCGGGCCAGAAATCTGATCCCCTTGCTGGTACCATTGTTTATCAACGCGTTCAAACGGGCGGATGAATTGGCGATCGCCATGGAATCCCGCTGTTATCGGGGCGGAGAAGGCAGAAGCCGCCTGCGAGCTTTGGTTTTGTTGCGACACGATTATTTATTCATGGCCTTTTCCTTTTCCTTTATTGCCCTAGTGACGGTCATCACTTTGTTGATCCTATAGTTACCCATGAGAAACATCGCACTGGTTCTCGAATACGATGGAGCGGGGTATTTCGGCTGGCAGGAGCAACCCTGCAGGAAAACGCTGCAGGGAACACTGGATAGTGCTCTATCAGCGATTCTCGGGGAGACTGTCCGTGCTGTCGCGTCCGGACGGACGGATCGGGGTGTGCACGCCCTGGGTCAGGTCGTATCTTTCACCACTTCTTCAGATATACCGGTCGACACCCTGGGCAGGGCCTTGAATGGAACACTGCCGCCGGACATGCGGGTTCTGAATATCAGGGAGTGCCCTCCCCATTTTCATGCCCGTAATTCTGCTGTACGAAAGGAGTACCGGTATCTCTGGTACAGTGGTGAAGTCCTGCCGGTTTTATTACGGAACCGGGCCTTTTGGTGCGGATTCAGTCCACCGGATCTTCATTTTCTCGAAGAGCTTTCCCGGTGTTTTGTGGGCACTCATGATTTCACGTCTTTCAGTGCTTCAGGGAACGATAGCAATAATCCGATTCGAACTATTGAACGATTTGAGATTTCGTTAATTGACGACCACCTGACCGTATTTACACTGGTCGGAGATGGTTTTCTCTATCGGATGGTCCGGATCATTCTGGGAGAGCTTTGGATGGTGTTACGGGGCAAGCGCACCAAGAAGGAATTGGTTCAGGGTATCAACCAGCCTGGCCGAAAACATCCCCGCCTGGTTCTCCCCCCCGAGGGACTCTACCTTGTGCGGGTTGAATACGACTCATTCAACCCGTTTGCCGGATTGAAGCCGGTCCAGGGATACTCACCATGGCTTCGCTGGGAAAAAGAGGCCAGGAGATAGAAAAAATATTTAACATTTTTCCCTCCCCTCGATTGACAACCCCCCCCTCCCATGTTATATTACTTCTTGCCCCGTTTCCCGG
>DATIKP010000157.1 GCA_035477455.1 Atribacteraceae bacterium | reverse complement strand
CCAACTCCGCCACAATCCCCTTCAATTCGGAGAAGTCACTCACCTTGACTAAATTTTCATAACTGGCACTGATCACTTCAGCCAGGACGGCAGCTTGCTGATGAGCGGAAGCTTCTGCCGCCAGTCTGGTGATGATGTTTTCTGCCGACATGGGTGCGCTGCGGTAAAGAGGCTGGTGATCAGGGATCGGAACACCACAGCCAGACCACGGTGTAGTCGGTGGCCAGAGGACATAATTAAAGCTATCCCCTCTTCTGCCGATATATTATTACAGGCCTGATAATCCGGAGTGCCCAAAGGAGGAAGAGCGTGAAACCTACCCGGTATTTCTTCAGAAGCGTATTGGTTCTGGTCCTGGCCGCGTTCCTGACCGGATGTGCGGGAGTAAATATCCCATCGTGGGAAGACCAGCGTTCAGTTCCGCCATCGGTTAGCGGTGGAACACTTTCGGGGTTCATTAATAACCGGGCAAACGGTCGGCCGATGGCTGGCAGCACCGTGTCTTTGAACGGCGGGCAGCACACTGTCCTGACTGGCCCGAATGGAAGTTATCGTTTCACCAGCCTGCCAACGGGAATCCACCAGTTATCGGTTAGTGCGACAGGGTTTTTCAGCTTTCAAACCAGCATCAGAATACGTCAAAACCGTGAAACAAGGTTGAACATTCGCCTACGTCCGGACGGTACCACCACTTTAAACCCCACTCCTTCTCCAATCCCTACCCTGACTCCGATTCCCAGCCCGATCCCCTCTCCCTCTCTGACCCCCACCCCTTCTATCGGCGGTATCACCCAAGCGAATCTGGATCTCGTCCGCCGGTTCGGCTGGGGCGGGAACAACGTCGCCCGTTGGCCCAACGGGACAGTCGGGGTTCATGACTCAACCAACGCCTCTTGGATGCCGAACATTCTCAACCGCTGGAACGAGGTCATCGCTGGTCCGACCACCTTCATCATCAGCAATGATGCGACCAGTCCAGTCACCATCATTTACGACGAAGGAGTCCGGAACTTCGGCCACGGAGTCTGGGGCGTGTGTACCGTCTGGGTGCGGAATTGGGCGATCTACCGGGCCCGGGTGTCTATCCTTCCCCCGGGGAACTGGTACGGCTGGCACATGACTCCCACCGAATCGCTCTATATGCACGAGTTAGGACATGTCGTAGGCTTCGGCGGTCACACCAGTGACGGTGGAGTTATGGATGCCATAGCCAACGGGAGCACCACTATCACCTCAACCGTCCACCGGATGCTCAATACTCTGTACCAGCTCCCCATCGGGCATCCACTCGCCCGGCATTCCAACGTGCCCAGGGACGGGGTTTTTACGATACCGCTGAAAAATCCCTTCCAGTAGAGTAAGGTTTCGAAAAAGTTGTCATAAGGTTGGGGGGGATTCCTAACTCTCCCCAACCTACCCAGTTCATATTCGGGGTCTGACGTTGTAACATCGTTCCCCTGCTACCCTGACCATGCTATAATACCCCTGCCAGCAAACTACCGGGAGGACAACACCATGGACAACAACAATCCAAAGCTGGTCCACCAACCACACGACACTGGATACAAGTTCCTCCTGTCCAGTAAAAAGGCCTTCGTCCAGCTTATCCGCTGTTTTATCCAGGCCGCCTGGACTGACCAGATACACGAACAAAACCTGGTGCGAATCGACAAGTCGTTGATCCTGCCCGATTTTCAGAACAAGGAAGCCGACCTGGTCTACCGGGCTCAACTGAAAGACACCGATTTCATTTTTTACGTGCTTTTGGAACTGCAGTCCCGGGTGGACTTTCTGATGCCCTACCGTTTGCTCCTTTACATGACTGAACTCTGGAGAAGCATCGTTCAGGATGTTAACGGGAAAAGAGCCACACGCAAGGACTACCGTCTGCCGGTCATCGTCCCGGTGGTCCTATACAACGCTCCCCATCCCTGGACCGCCCCCCGGCATTTCCGGGAAACCCTGTACGGAGAAAAGCTGTTCGACACCCATCTGCTGGACTTTCGCTACCACCTGGTGAATGTCTTCAGCTACCAGGAAGAAGAGCTTTTACAGATGTCCAACCTGATGGGTGCGGTGTTTCTGCTCGATCAGGCCTCGGATCGGCAAACTATTTTCGACCGATTGGTCAAACTGATCGATACCCTGAGCCAGATGAAGGAGGATGAATTCAAGCTATTCACGGCCTGGGCCAGCACTATCTTAACCCAGGGAGTATCCCCCGCCCAGCGGGATGAAATTGTCCAGATCCTGGAACACGCTCAACCCAAGGAGGTCAAAACCATGATTTCTCACGCAGGGAAAGCTTTGGAAAAAGAATTGAAAAGTGAATTGAAAAAGGCAAGACAACAAGGGATGGAAGAAGGGATGGAAGAAGGGATGGAGAAAGGGATGGAAGAAGGGATGGAGAAAGGGATGGAGAAAGGGATGGAAGAAGCCAATCTGGCCATGGCCAGACGGATGCTCTGTTCCGGTGAGTCCATCGACAAAATAACCCAGTATACCGGCCTGTCCCCCGAGAAAGTCGCAGGTCTCAAAATCCAGCAGTAAGGAAGGTCCTGGTGACTACGCTTGGAACTGTGCCCAGGGCGCGGTCCCCGGCGAGATAAGACCGGATGTCTTAATCAGCTCGCGTCTGCCAAACCCTCGCCAATTCGGCGAGAGGTTGATCTGTTTTTCTGCCCTCACTCAAAATACAGACTGACAGGCGGACTAAGTTTCTCGCCCTTTCTTCTTTTCCACGAAGTTCAACTGCAGGTTGGACAATTGAGCTTGCAGGTCCCGGACTTCTTCCCGGCTCGAACCGTCCTTGAAAAAGTTGAAGACCAGGGAAAACAGATCGATGGCCTTGCGGGCTTCCGTAAGATCGACCAGAATTTTTCCGTTCTCCGGATGGACCATCAGACCCAGATACTGCCAACCTTTGACCGAAAGCAGGTTCAATAAGTAAAGTCCGATGTCTTTCACTGTTCCCGGCTCGACCGTCTCCCGCTCTTTCTGGGTCTTTTCACTTTCCCGTTCTTCTTGATTCGTCTCTTCCTGTTCGGTGAATTCTTCTTCCCAGCTCATGGCCATACCTCCTTTTCTTTCATATGGAACAGCGATGGGTGCACATCTCCTCTCCCGCCGGAAGAGGGCTGGGTGAGGGCCGGTAGTATGCTTTGGAGGCCCCTCCGGTGTTTCCCAAGATTTCATGATCCAGAAGCGGATGATATGCAAACCCTGTTCCTTCAAGCAATGTTCCTGCGCTTTTTTCTCGTTCTGGATCTTCCATATGCTGCCCACCGTCTATCTCAATCACGAGGGAACGACTATGACAGAGAAAATCGCCGACATAAACCCACCGGGATCCGGCGGCGGAACTTATATCTGTTCAAACCTCCCCAACCTCTTCCCTATCTCTTCAGCGATTTCCTGGAGCGTCCGGCCTTCCCTCTCTATCCAGTGAATGGGAATCCGGCGAAACCAGGTGTTTTGTCGCTTCAAAAAGGCGAAAGTTCCCCGGATGACCGCCTCCCGGGCTTCATTGACCGATATCGACCCCAGGACGGCTCGAACCACGGGTGCGTAGGTGAAATTCTGAAAGGCGGGGATGTCACTCCGGTAGCCCCGGTGCAAGAGGTCTGCCGTTTCCGCGAGAATGCCTTCGGAAAACATCCGGTCAACCCGCTGGACGATCCGGGTGCGAATGGTTTCCCGGTCGAACCGGACTCCGACCAGGACCACCGGTTCCGGAGCGCCATAGCGAAGGGTGCTACGGGCAAAGGCGGAGGGAAAGGTTCCGGTCCGGTACCAGATCTCCAGGGCCCGGATGAGTCGCATCCGGTTGTGCCGGCCGATGCGCTCTGCCCGGCGGGAGTCAAAAAACTTCAGCAGAGCGTATAATTTTTCATCGGTGAACCGTTCGAGGGTCAGCCGGAGGCGTTCGTCGGGAGCACTTCCCGGTGGAAGGGGCTGGCAGAAGGACTGAAGGTAAAAACCGGTTCCCCCCACCACAAGTGGCACCCCTCCCCTTTCCCGGATTTCCTGGATCACCCGGCGAGCCGCTTTGCTGAACGCAAAAGCGCTCCAGCGTTGAGCGGGGTCCAAAAAATCCACCAGATGGTGGGGAACTTTTGCCCGATCTGTCACGGTGGGTTTGGCCGTTCCCGTATCCAGATGCCGGTACACGGCCATGGAATCGGCATAAACCAGCTCCAGGCCGGGGATTAGCCCAGCGAGGAATAGCGAGAGTTCGGTTTTCCCGCAGGCGGTGGGCCCGACCAAGCAAACGACTTTATGGCTCATCGGCGAGGACGGTTCCCATTAGACGACCTGAGCGGACTTCTTGAAAAAGGACCCGGGAGACTTGACCCAGTTGGAGGGTCCCGTTTTCGGAAAGGCAGACCTGGAGATTGCCCGGTGTTTTTCCAGCCGGTTTCCCTCCGTTATGCTCGACAAGCACCGACGAGACTTTTCCCACCAGGCGTCCGATCTTGTCCAGGTACAGGGAATATACCAGTTCGTTCAGGACCAGGAGCCTCTCCTTTTTCACTTCCGGCGGGACATCGTCGATTATCCGGCCCGCGGCGGTATGGGGACGGGGCGAGTAAGTGTAAGTATAGGCGATTTCGAACTCCGCCTCTCTGGCAACGGCGAGGGTATCTTGGAAATCCCGGTCCGTTTCTCCGGGAAATCCGACGATGATGTCCGTGCCGATTCCGGCTTCTGGAATAGCTTGCCGGATATAGTGAACCATGTCCAGATAGCTTTCCCGAACATAACCCCGGTTCATCGCTCGCAGAATCCGGTCGGATCCGGACTGCAGGGGAAAATGAAAATAGGGACAGATCACTGCGCTTGCGCGGACCAAGTCGACGATGTCCCGGCGCAGGTCTCGGGGATGAGAGGTCAAAAAACGGATCCAGACACCTGACCCACGCAATTGCTCATCCACCGCGGTAAGGAGCGCCGCG
>DATIKP010000156.1 GCA_035477455.1 Atribacteraceae bacterium | reverse complement strand
TGAAGCTGGCGATCACCTCGCCGCCCGCTTCCCGCACCGCCTGGCAAGCCAGAAGTGCCTCACCGGAGTAACTGAAGGTTTCCAGATGGAACAGTTCAATACCCGACTCCCGTAAAATTTGGACCTGTTCCCGGTAGGTATCAAGAACCACTTCCGGCGTCAGATCTCCGTAAGGTTCCAGGAATTCACCAGTTGGCCCGAGCGAGGCGGCTGGGATGACCCGGTCTCCGGCTGCTTCTCTAGCCAGGTGGGCTCCTTCCTGGTTCAAGTCCCGGATACGGCTGGCCAGGGCATATCGTTTCAAGCGTATGCGGTTTGCGCCGAAGGTGTTGGTTTCGATGATCTGCGAACCGCCATCGACATATTCCTGGTGGACCTGGAATACCTCAGCCGGGTGGGAGAGGTTCCACTCCTCGGGCGGATGACCGGGGGGCAGGCCGAGGGTCTGAAGTCGAGTTCCCATCGCTCCGTCGAATAGAATCGTTCTTTGAGTTAGCAGGTCATTGAGTATCAACGGGCTTCACCCCTCCTAGACTTTTTCTGTCGCGGTCAGGATTTCGTGGATATCCGGCCGTTCCTTGGTCGGGTAGACCTTTATCCAGCTTACGAGGCCATCCGGACCGACAATGATCACCGCCCGTTCGGAATATCCGTTTTCCTCCCGGAAAACACCCAGCTTCCGGGCTACTTCACCGTGCGGCCAGAAATCCGAGAGCAGCAGCAGGTTTTTAATTCCCAGTTCTTTGGCCCAGGCGTGCTTGGAGGGAACCGGGTCGACGCTCATTCCCAGGGGCACGGCACCGAGACGGATAAAATCGTCGTAATGCTTTTCCAGATCCTGCATTTGGTAGGCACAGATACGGGTAAAAGCTAAAGGATGAAAAGCCAGGACGACCTTTTTCCCCCGGTAGTCGCTCAGGCGTTGATCTTTGCCATGCTGGTCTTTCAGGATAAAATCGGGGGCAGTCTCTCCGGATTTTATCGGTGAACTCATAATGCATGCCTCCCTTGTCTATGAGCTGGTGATATGAAAAAACTCTGTTCCTGTCTGGCTGTATTCCTTCCCTGTCCATCTAACCTCAAGCCAAAGACAACGTTTGCAGGAAGCCCTGGTTGCAACCTATGCGGACATTATATGCTAAAGCTTCCGATTACACTATGGATGAACTTCCCTATTTCAGTTTGCCTTCTTTTCTTAAGCGCCGGAGGGAAGCTGAGGGCGGTAAATCTTGACAATCGGACACTCTTGGTCAACACTATTTTCAGGTCAACAATGATGGAGGTGGACAATGTATCTGATGGGAACCGACATTGGAACACAGGGGACCAAGACGGTGATGGTCGACGAAAAAGGGAAGTTTGTCAGCGAAGCCTTTCGTGAATATGGAGTAATCACCCCCCGCCCTTCCTGGGCCGAACAGTGGCCGGATATCTGGCATGAAGCCGTTCTTGAAACTTTGAAAGAGTGTTTGGAGAGATCCGGAGTGTTCCCGCAGGATGTGGCCGGATTGGCCATCAGTGGCCTGTATGGCGGTTCCGGGGTTCCAGTCGACAAAGACATGAAGCCTCTCAGACCCTGTTTGATCTGGATGGACCGACGGGCCCGCCGGGAAACCCAGTGGGTCAAGGACACCATACCGCTTGATAAAATTTTTGGGATCACAGGGAATTACGTGGACTCGTACTACGGATTTACCAAGATGATGTGGATTCGGAATAACGAACCGGAAGTCTGGAATAAGCTATTCCAGTTCGTAACTCCGAAGGACTATGTGGTTTATCGTTTGACCGGTGAACTGGCGACTGATTATTCCTCCGCCGGAAATATCGGTGGGGTTTTCGATATTCACCGCCGGGAATGGTCCGGAGAAATGTGTGATCTTCTGGGTATTCCCAAGCATCTTTTGCCGAAACGGATTACCCTTTCTTCGGAGCTGGTCGGTAAACTCAGTAGCCAGGCTGCCGCCCAGACCGGCCTCTTGGAAGGGACTCCGGTGTATGGTGGGGGAGTGGACGCTCCAGTCGCCCAACTCGGTGCGGGGGTGCTCAGTGAAGGGGAGCACGTGGCGATGGCCGGAACCTCGATGTGCTGGGGAACCGTCCACGGGGGACAGTACCTCACCCCCGGTCTGGTAAGTTTTCCCTATGTCGTCTACGACAAGGAACGGATTTACACCTTCGGCGGGAGCGCCACTTCCGGAGCTCTGGCTCGCTGGTTCCGAGATCAGTTCGGCGGATATGAAAAAGAAGTGGAAAGAAATACCGGAATTTCGGCTTATACCCTCATGGAGTTGGAAACATCCGGCATTGGACCGGGAAGTGACGGGGTCCTGGTTCTTCCCTATTTTATGGGGGAACGCTCGCCGATCTGGGATCCGGACGCCCGGGGTACTATACTCGGACTTTCCCTGTTCCACAACCGGAACCACGTTTACCGGGCCATGCTCGAAGCCGCCGCCTATTCCCTGCGGCACAACATGGAGGAAGGCATCAAAGCCGGTCTCAAGCTCAACCCGGATTGCTGGATCGTGGGTGGTGTAGCCAAATCCACCTTCTGGGTGCAGATTTTCGCCGATATCACCGGGTTCAACATGAAACGGCTGGCCAAGGACGTGGAGGCGCCTTTCGGCGACGCCTTTTTGGCCGGACTGGGATCCGGGGTGATCGATTCTCCGGAACGGATCAAGGATTGGATCGAATTCCGCCCCCTGATCGAAGTCAACCGGGGAAATCAGGCGGTGTATACGCGCTATTATGAACTGTTCCTGGAACTTTACAAAAGCACGAAAACAGTCATGAAAAAACTGGCTGAACTGTAGTTGTTTCCACCTGTTCGGCAAGACTTGCGGGCGATGTGGTCCGGCTGTCCAGCCGAACAGGTTCAGTCCCTTTTCAGAAGGCTTCGGGCGAATTCCCTTGCATCGTTCAGATCCTGTTTATTCGGACGATTTTTATTGATGCCCCCGACCAGCTTAAGGGGTCCGTACGTATCATATCCCTTGCAGGCAAAATCACCGATCACAGAAAATCCGTGTTCTTCAAGGTTTTTCCGCAGGGCTTTATGACTTATTCCGGCCTTGCCCCATCCGCTGGTGGAAAAGATAAAAGCCTTAAGCGGGTTTTCCGATAGACGACGGCTGAGTTCGAGGATTCTTTTGTGGTGCTTTCCAATGAAGATTCCGGACCCGAATCCAACGAGGTCAAAACCATGGAGCATTTCATCAGTGACCTTTTCTGGCTCTTCGATACGGGCGTCCAAAACTTCGCCCAGGGCGCGGGCGATCTTCGCGGTATTTCCGTGGTTTTCGGAAACACAAACGATGAGGGTCTTCATGGTTGATCCTCCTCGGTATGTACATATCGATCGACATTGATACTCAGTTTCTGGGTTTTTTCGTGACGTTCCAGGGCTAAACGGATCAGCCGATCGATCAACTCCGGCTGGGAGATGCCGCTGATTTCCCACAGGCGGGGGTACATGCTGATGTCCGTAAAGCCGGGGATGGTGTTGATTTCATTGATTAAGATTTCGGTTTGGTGACGGAGAAAAAAATCCACCCGAGCCATGCCCGTGCATTCCAAAACCCGAAAAGCGTGAATAGCCAAATCCTGGATGGAATTTTGTACTTCTGGCTTGAGACGGGCGGGGAGAACGAAGCTGGCGCCGTTTTTATCAATGTACTTGGCCTGGTATGAATAAAATTCGTGCCTGGGAATGATTTCTCCGGGAAGGGAAGCGATGGGAGTGTCGTTGCCCAGGACGGAGATCTCGATTTCCCGCCCCTCGATGTATTCTTCCAGCAGGATTTTTTGGTCATAGCGAAAAGCCTCATGAATGGCCTGGAGAAGTTCCCCGGGTTCTTTCACCTTGCTGATACCCACCGATGAACCCAGATTGGCCGGTTTAACAAACAGGGGGAGTCCCAGTTCTTCGGTAATGGTTCCCGGATCCAGCGTTGATAGTTCATAGCGGCGGAGGGTGATAAACCGAGCGACTGGCAGATTGGCACAGCGTAAGAGTCTTTTCATGACATCTTTGTCCATGCTCACCGCCGAACCAAGGACATCGGAGCCTACACAGGGAATGCCGGCCAGCCTCAACAGTCCCTGGATTGTCCCATCCTCCCCAAACGGGCCGTGCAGGACGGGGAACACGATATCAACCGGTTCGAGCTGATAGGAGTCTGGAAAAAGATGCAGGAACCGCCCTGGTGATTGTCCCGGCGTCAAGCAGATGCTGGTGTACGAATCGGTCTGGGCGGAGGAGAGTGCTGTGGTTCCGGGTTCGATAAGGTTACGGGGCAGGGTGGTCGACCAGCATCCCTGCCGGTCGATAAAGACCGGAACCGGTTCATAGCGGGTCCGATCGATCGCCTTGAGAATGTTCCGGGCCGATTGGACGGAAACCTCGTGTTCGGCGGACATTCCGCCAAAGACCACACCCACCCTGATTTTTCGCTCGCTCATTCTTTCACCTCATAGCTCCCCTCAGTCAAGGGGGCAACGAGCGGCGATCGGCATCCGGCGGCCTATTCCGAAAGCCTTGCTGGTCACCTTGAGTCCGGGGGCGGCTTGCTTCCTCTTGTATTCATTTCGTTCAACCGCGCTTACGACCCAACGGACGACTGTTTCATCGTAGCCCCGTCGAATAATCTCCTCGGGAGGGAGCAGATCTTCGATATAGGCGGCGAGAATCTCGTCCAGGACCGGGTAGGGAGGGAGAGTATCCTGATCTTTCTGATCCGGCTTCAACTCGGCTGAGGGGGCTTTTTCGATGCTTTCCCGGGGAATCACCGGATGATAGCGGTTGATATGGGTGGCCAACTGATAAACCATGGTTTTGGGAACGTCGGAGAGCACGCTCAAACCCCCGCTCATGTCCCCGTACAGAGTACAATACCCCACCGCCATCTCCGATTTATTTCCGGTAGAGAGGACCAAGTAACCGAACTTGTTGGAAAACGCCATCAGGATATTTCCCCGGATACGAGCCTGGAGATTTTCTTCGGTTGTATCCGATTCATGACCGGCGAAGGATTCTCGCAGGGTTTCCAGGTAGCGTTCGTAGATGCCATTGATTGGTATCACGTGACAGGAAGCCCCGAAGTTCCGTGCCAGGGTTAGTGAATCATTGATGCTCCCTGGTGACGAAAAGGGGGAAGGCATGGTTACGCCGAGCACATTGTCCGGTCCAAGTGCTTCGACAGCCAGACAGAAGACCAGTGCCGAATCAATCCCTCCGGATAAACCGATCACTACTTGACTGAATCCGCATTTCCGAACATAGTCCCTGATGCCCAGAACTAAGGCCTGGTAAACGGTTTCAATCCGGTCAAGCGGGGTATAGGAACACGGTTTCTCGGTTCGGCTTGAATCCCAGATGGCCAGTTCTTCGGTAAAAGCGGAAAGCACGCGTACCGGTTGTCCCGCCCGATTGAAGACCAGGCTTCGGCCGTCGAAGATGAGTTCGTCATTGGCCCCGACTTGGTTGAGGTATACGAAAGGGGTAGCGGTGCGTTGGGCGTGCCGCTTGATGATCCGGTAACGAAGTTCTTCTTTACCCACGGTAAAGGGAGAAGCGGAAAGATTAATAAAAAGAGTGGTGCCTTGTCGGGATAAAAGTTCGATAGGGTCGATCTCGTACTGGATGCCTCCCGGCCAGAAATCCGGCGTGTTCCAGGCGTCTTCACAGATGTTTACTCCCAGACGCTGGTCCTTAAAAGGAATCGGTTTGATTTGGGGAGCGGGCTCGAAATAGCGGCTCTCATCGAATACGTCATAGGTGGGAAGTAGAGTTTTCGCGGCGGTTCCGATAGTCTTTCCCTCGTAGACTAAAACCGCTCCGTTATAGAGCGGTTTTTCGTTACAGCTTCCAATCGGAATCGGGGTTCCAAACAGAATGCCAGTGCCCGGATATCCCTTCGAGATCTCTTCCACATCCCGGACCGCCCGCGTGACATTTTCGATGAACCAGGGTCGTTCCAAGAGGTCTTTGGGTGGGTAGCCGGTTAAAAACAGTTCAGAGAAAACCAGGAGATCCGGTGAATGGTTTCGGTGCAAGGCCAAACTTTCCCGAAGTTTCCGGACATTACCTGGGAGATCTCCCACGATTGGATTCAATTGGGCCAGCGCAACAATCAACCAGTGAGTCCTTCCTTCTGCGTCACTGTGTGGACAAATCCGTTGTCATAAATTCAAAACCTCTCGAGCGTCCGCTGCTCTTTTCTCAACAATCTCCGGCGGAGAGCCAGAGTGTTTTGATCTTATTCTCGGCGATGGTTTTCAGGCAGGCGTCAACAACGTCTGTGTCATAGAGGGTATCCCGGTTATGGGCGATTTCTTCCATGACTTCTTCGAAATCACGTTCCTTACGAAAAGGGCGCTGGGAGAACATAGCTTCCACCGTATCGGCAACTGCGATAATCCGGGCCTCGAGAAGAATTTTGGCCCCGCGCAGACCTTCCGGATAGCCGGATCCGTCGATTCGTTCGTGATGTTGAAGGACAATTTTTCCGATCGGCCAGGGAAACTCGACCGATTTGAGGATGTCGTATCCCACTTGGGGGTGGACCTTGATCATTGCGTATTCAATATCGGTCAATGGTCCCGGCTTGAGAAGGATTTCGGTCGGAATATAGATTTTTCCAATATCATGGACCAGGCTTGAAAGGAAACAGCAGTCGACCTTATCTTCGGCCAGGCCCATTTCCCTGGTTATGAAACTGGCCAGCTGAGCCACCCGTTTTTGGTGACCGGCGGTATAGGGGTCCCGCATCTCGACGATTTTCCCCATGGCCTGAATGGTACCAAAGGTGGTTTTTTCAAAACGTTCCCGCGATTGGACAAGTTCCACCCGCAACTGTTTCAGTTCAGTGATGTCGGAAGCCAAAAGGCAAAGCACAAGTTGTCCGTCCGGCCAGAGTAGAGGGATTTCCCGGCAACGATACCAATGGTTGTCCATCCGGTTGAGGACTTCCCACTCCGAGAGGCCCTGGATTTCTTTTCTTTCGGGGAAAAGAGTGTCCATCATATTCAAGGGATCCTGAAACGCGTGACTGATTTTTTCCCAGCGCAAGGAATCCGTTTTCCCATACCGTTTCTCGCAGGCCGCGTTGACGAAAAGGATTTCTCCCGTTTCCTGAATCCGGATGAAAATGACTTCATCAAGGGATTGAAAGACCTGAAGAAGCTCTTCGTGCTTCAACGCAAATAGCTCTGCCAGGTGATTTTTTATCCTGGGATCTTTGATTTCCTCCAGGAGACTACGATGGAAGTAATCCATAATTTCGCCTTCCCTCAACTGGCGTTTCACGGTAGAGGCCATTGTCTGTCCGGAACAGGCGACCCTCATCGGACGGGCGCGGCTCTTCTCTCCCTGGTTCGTACAGGCTTACAGGCACATTTTCAGGATGTTCAAAACATCCACCTTGGAAAGCGGCTTCATTTCGCCCAAGGGACCGCGGCTGACCGCCCGTTCGGCCATCTCCTCCAATTTTTCCGAACCGATCCCAACCTCTTTCAGGGAAATAGGGGCACCTATGGATTTGAGCCATTCTTTAGTCCGTTCGATAGCCGCCAATCCCTGTTCCCGTTGGCTCTTGCCGTCGGCATTCAAGCCCCAGATCCGCTGGCCGAACTGGGCGAATTTGCCAGGAATGATGTCCAGGACGTATTTCATCCACTGAGGGAACACAATCGCCAGTCCGGCCCCGTGAGGAATGTCGTACAGGGCGCTTAACTCGTGTTCGATATTGTGGGTCGACCAGTCTCCGCTGACGCCGGCGGACAATAAATGATTCAATGCCAGGGTTCCGCACCACATGATCGTGGCCCGGGCATCATAGTCATCGGGCTTGTCCAGAACCCGGGGGGTGTATTCGATGACAGTATTGATGAGGCTTTCGTTCAGCCGGTCCTGCACCGGGCATTCGTTGATATCGTGAAAATACTGCTCAAAAAGATGAGCGAGGATATCACAGCTTCCGTTGACCGTCTGATCCCGAGGTACGGTGAAGGTGTTGACCGGGTCCAGGATCGAAAAGGTCGGAAAGATGGCCGGGTCGACTACGGCCCATTTCTGAAGGGTATCGTCGTTGGTGACCACCGAATTATGATTCATCTCCGAGCCGGTGGCGGCCAGTGTCAAAACCGTTCCCAGCGGGAGCATTGCGCCAGGTACTGCTTCTTTCGTGAAAAAATCCCACGGGTCTCCGTCGTATTTCGCTCCGACCGCGACGATTTTAGAGGCATCGAGCACGCTGCCTCCTCCCATGGCCAAGATAATTTCGATGCCCTCGGTTTTACAGATTTCCACTCCCCGCCGAACACTGGACAAGCGGGGATTCGGCTGGATGCCCGAGAGTTCAAAAATGGTCATCCCTTCCTGTTTGAGGGCGCTGATCACCTGGTCGTATAGGCCGGTTTTTTTTATGCTCCCACCGCCGTACGTCAGGAGGATTTTCTTTCCGTATTTCCGGCATTCGGTTCCTACCCGAGCAGTTTCACCTTTTCCAAAAAACACTCGGGTCGGATTGTAGAATTTAAAGTTGTTCAACTGTGCTCCCCCTTTCCGATCCTCATCTTTTAACCTGGTTCTTATTATATACCCAAAATCTGGAACCGCCAAATGGAAAAGGTCAT
>DATIKP010000155.1 GCA_035477455.1 Atribacteraceae bacterium | reverse complement strand
TGTGCCATCCTGATATAGGTAATATCAGCACACCAGACCTGATCAGGATGCTCTGTCGCCAAATTCAACTCCGTCTCCCCTTGAGGTTCATAATAATACCCTGACAGGGACAATCCTAATAGTTCGCATTGCCTGCCTATCGGCATCTTTATAAGTCCTGTATCTATCAATGCCCGTTTCTCCTTAGCGGTAATCTCTGGGACTTTTTTTTCAAGCCACTCCAGTTCTACTTTTAATTGCCCTGTCTGACGGTATAGCTCTGCTGCAAGCTCCTCTCTATCCTTATCACGATAAACCCTCTTGTCCGAAAAAATCGCAGGTAGTTCTTCCAGCAGCTTCTTCTTCCATTGCCCTATCTGGTTAGAGTGAACTCCATATTCACCAGCGAGCTGTGGTCTTTTCTCCCCTTGCTGCTTCAAAGGCTATTTTTGCCTTTAATGCCGCATCCCGTGATTTCGTTGTTCCACTAAATTGCCCTGTCCAGTTTTTGGGGAGTATTATAATATCAACTCACTTTAAAAAAGTAAGGAAGAAACTTAACGAAAAAATACGACAGAATCAGGGGCGGTATGGACAAGAGGATGATCGACGCACAGACTTGCCCCCAGGGTACCTCCATCCCGACGACCGCAAAGGCAGCTGAGGCAACTGGCATGGTGACGGCCCAATGAGACGTAAGGACAAACGCGAGAAAGAATTCGTTCCAGATGAGAATGAAGACGAAGACACACATTCCCAGTATGCTGGGAAGCGAAATAGGAAGCGCGATCCGGGTGAACACTTGAAAGGGAGTACACCCTTCCAGGTTGGCCGCTTCCTCGCATTCAATCGGCACCCGCTTGAAGCACTCAATAGTTAGCCAGATCAAGGAGCTCACTGAGATGGTAAGATAGGTGAATATGATGGCCGGCATGGTATCGAGCATCTGAAGTCGCAGCCAAATAGTAAAAAACGGAATCACTACTGCGATCGGGGGCATAAAACGCAGGGTAAGGACGAAAAAACGGAGGTCGGAACTGCCTCGGAAGCGAAACCGGGCGAAGATGTACCCGACTGGGACGCCCAGGATGAAACCGAACAGGAGGGATAGAGGAACGATCACTAGGCTGTTCTGCAATCCCCGCATCAGGGTTGGTAAACCCAAAACCCGTACGTAGTTTTCGAGTGTCGGCGTGAAGAAAAACCTGGGTGGAAAGGCAATAATATCGACCCGGGACTTGAAGGATGAAAAGAACATCCAGAGGACGGGTGTTAGGGCAATCAGGACAATCAAGGCAATGAGGACGGTCATCCCCGCTTTTTTTGCTGTCAGCTGTGCCATTTTGCCAGACCCTTCCAGACTAGGGTGATCAGAACGATTGTCAGGACCAGCATTGTGGTGGACATGGCCGAAGCGTAGGAAATCCGACCAGCAGAGCCGATTCCCTGCCAGTATGCATACATGTCGATCGTTTCAGTAGACTTTCCTGGGCCACCCGCTGTCAGGACGAAAATGAAATCGAAGGTGCGCAGCGATTCCATCGCCTTGATGAAAAAGATCGACAGAAAAGGTGGAATAATCACCGGGAAAATAAGATATCGATAGAGTTGCCAGCGTCGAGCGCCGTCCAAGACTCCCGCCTCGATGATTTCCTGAGGGACTTCTTCGAAGAGAATCATAGTCAAAGCGGCAATCAGAAGGCTCCACTGCCAGATATCGATGACCGCGATCGAGAAAAGGGCGTATGCCGGGTTGTCTAGAAAACCAACCCTGCCGATTCCGATTAAACGAGTGAAATAATTGAAAAGACCGATGGCCGGGGAGTACATCAGCCGCCACATATAGGCAGCTCCGATACGGGGGAGTAATGCCGGGATGATAAACACGAACAGGCAAAAAGTCCGCCAGCGCCCCCGCGTGAAATCGTGGATCAGGGGCGCCAGAAGTCCGCCCCCCAGGAAAACCGACCCAAACAAGGTAGTGACCAGCCAAACACCGGTGACGCGCAGCGCATTAGAGAAACGTGGATCGGTTAACAGTCGGAGATAATTCTGCAATCCAACAAATCTGATTGGTCTCGTACTGCGAAGGTCCCAGTTGTGGAGAGAGTAGTACACGGCGCTGATTAAGGGGTAAAAGGCCAGGAAAAACAAAATGGCGAACGCGGGGATCATGAAAAGTAAAAAAAACTGTTTTTTGGTCATATTCTGTATTCCCTCTCCGCTAAGAACAGGTATAGGTGGCGGACCGGTGTCTTTTCCTATTGATCGGGTGGCACCGGTCCGAATCCCTTCATCCAGTCGCCCGCAAAGTCGGCTGGAGGTGGTTTACTCTTCCGCCAGCACTTCCTGGGCGTATCTCACTGCGTCATCCAGGGCGGCTTGAATGTCGTAGGGTTCTCCGACATAGGCTTTGGCAAACAGTTCTTCGAGCTTCAGACCCAGGTAATCCCCGATTTCCGGCCACTGGGGAATCTGAGGGATCGTCAATTCCTGGGCTTCCATCATCGCCAGCTGGGCTTCGATAAATTCGGCCGGATACGCGGCAGCGAACTCGGGACTGGCAAATGTTGAGGTCCGGGCGTTGGTCAGGCCGCTCCCTGCCAACACTTTGCGGATTTCGTTTTCCTTGCTGGTGAACCAGCCGATGAATTTTCCGGCGGCGACCCGTTCTTCTTCCGTCCGACAGCCGGGAGATGAAATGGCTAGACCATGGGTTGAGGTATTCGAGACGCGTCCTTTCGGACCAGCGGCCGGAGGGGCGTAGCCCATCTTATCCACGACCACCGACTCTTCCGGATCCATCAGATAATCCATTTTCAAATTGGCAAAGCTCGCGATGGCGATCTTCCCGGCGGCAAAGGCGTCCATGACATCTGACCAAGACATGGTGGGACTGGGACTGTGTTTGATTAGTTCGATATAATACTCAACTGCCTGCACGGCTTCTGGGGAATTGAAGACTGGGTTCCCATCCTCGTCCAGATATCGTCCCTCGAACCTTCTCAAGTAGGGGCTGAAGCGCCAGACATTCATGCCCGAACCACGCAAGCCGCGTGTCGCAGTTCCATAAAGATCGGGAGGATTGTGAAAATGCTTGACCACTTCGAGATAGTCATCGAGAGTTTCGGGTACCGCGATCCCGTCGGCTTCAAAAAGATCTTTTCGGTAAAACATGATTTCACCCTCGAAGGTCATCGGAGCTCCGTAGGCCACCCCGTCATAAGAAAGGACATTGACCAAGGGCTGGGAAAAGCCTTCGAAATCGTATTCCGCCGGATAGTAATCCCTGATCGGGACCAGCCACCCATTTGCCGCGAATTCGGCCACGTTCGCTTCATCGATATAGTAGACTTGGTATAGACCAGCACCGGTGGCGGCATCGAGGCGGGACCGCGACCGCCGCTCTAGCTCAGCAAAATAATGAATGACCACATCGATGTTTTCTCTTTCTTCGAATTCGGGGAGATATTGCTCAAGCAATTCCCATTCCCGACGGGGTTGGGAGAGAACATTGATTACTACCCGGTCGGACGCACTAACGGCAAACGTCATTGCGAGAAAGAGAAGCAGGGTTGAGGCAACGAACAAAATCAACAGAAAAAGCTTTCTTTTCATGAATCTTCATCCTCCTGTCTAGCAGTATTTGATAACAACATCAGAAACTATTCCCCAAACCTCCTTTCTTCACGGAATACCCGATCGAGAGGCCCTCATGAGTGCAAACAAGAAGGCTTTCGCTCGACGATACCTGATGTTCATCAAAATCCTTCCTGGACGATTTTCCCTATCGCCTTACCGCTTTCGATGACTGCATAAGCCCGCTTCAGGTTATAAGCGTTCACTGTTCCGTAATGTTCGTAAAACGTTGTTTTCAATACTCCATTATTGACCAGATTCGCTATTTCATTAAGCAAGCGGTGTTGTGCGATCATATCCGGTGTCTGGAAAAGGGGTCGGGTAAACATGAGTTCCCAATGAAGAGACAGGCTTTTCTTCATTTGAGAAAACCCCGGGCCGGTGTCTACCATCAACCCCGCAGCATCCCAACCCAGAACTCTCGTTTGACCGGGATCCAGATCAACTCGGTGGCGTACCTTGGTATCCACGGGATTCACGGAAACGGCTTATTACTTGAACCAGCGGCTCTCGATATGCAGGAACAGGCACCGGCTGTTCAAAATCGATCAAGGCTTCCGGTTTGGTAATCGGTAATGGCCGTCGGTAACCTATGGCCTTCATGGACTGTTGCATGGAAAAACCTCCTTTTTTAAGCTTTTCCAGCACTCCCCAACAGTTTAATTTTATCACGCAAAGCAGATTTCATCAGGTTGAC
>DATIKP010000154.1 GCA_035477455.1 Atribacteraceae bacterium | reverse complement strand
TTTGAGCGCATGAAGCGCAACATGGAGCCGATGGTAATATCTGCCCTCTGTGGTGTAAGATATTTCATCTTCAATTGCAGCAATAAATGTTTCGACATCATCAATTTGTAATTTTTTCATTGGAACAGCCCTCCTTACTCGTTTCTTGTACTGTTCCAATGATAGCAAGTTTATTTATTATGGTCAATTACTTATTGCGTTACATATAAGACTGTGGACCGGTCAGGTTTCTGGGTATCCCCTGCAATATCAACGGCGGTCTTGATGATCATGATTGGAGGAAGATGAGTGAAAACTGGTCGATTTCGAGGAGGAATACATCCTCCCTCCTGGAAGGAATCAACTCGTTTGCGGCCCATACGGTCGCTTCCCTTGCCTGACAAGCTCTATCTTTTGCTTCTTCAGCATACCGGAACCCCTCTTGTGCCTTTGGTGGTCAAAGGGGATCGGGTCAAACGAGGGCAAAAAATCGCCGATGTGGAGGCCTACATTTCCGCACCCCTGCATGCACCGGTAGCCGGGAAAGTCCTGGCGATCGAGGATTGGCCTCATCCGTGCCAGGGGAAATTTCCAGCGATCGTCATCGAGAACGACCATACCGAAGAAGAGGAAAAAAGAGATCCTCTGGATACCCGGGAGATCGAAGCGCTGGATCGGAGTTTTCTCCGGGAGTGGATACGGGAAGGTGGTCTGGTGGGCTTGGGAGGAGCCGCATTTCCCACCCACGTCAAGGTCAGTCCCCCGGAGGGGAAGACCATCGATACCCTGATACTTAATGGAGCGGAATGTGAGCCCTTTTTGACCGCCGATGAACGAGTGATGATTGAAGATCCGGAGAATATACTGCTGGGTGGCCGGATCCTGAAACAGTGTTGTGGGGCCGGACGGTTGGTGATTGCCCTGGAAGACAACAAGTCGGAAAGCGAGCGCTCGATTCGCCGACTTCTTGACAAGGATCCTGGAGTCGCCGAATTGATTACCCTCCCTACCCGTTACCCGCAAGGGTCGGAAAAACACCTGATACTGTCTCTTTTGAAGCGATGGGTTCCCCCCGGCGGCCTACCCTTTGATGTGGGAGTGGTCGTGTCCAATGTGCAGACGTCCCGAGCCGTTGGACGAATGGCCCGGGAAGGCCTTCCGCTGATCGATCGGGTGATTACGGTCTCCGGTGATGCCATAAGCCAGGCAGACAATCTCTCGGTTCCCCTGGGTATGCGGTTGATCGATATCTTGGAAGGTTGCGGTGGTCTGAAGACGGAGCCGCGGAAAATCATCATGGGTGGCCCGATGACCGGAATCGCCCAGGTGCAACTTGATGTACCGGTCGTCAAGGGGACATCGGGTTTCCTGTTCATGAGCGAGATTACCGAGAAAAAAGAATTTCCCTGTATTCGTTGCGGGAGATGCGTCAGTACCTGCCCGATGAACCTCGTTCCCAGCGCTCTGGCCCGTTTTTCCGAATTCCGGGCTTACGATGAGGCCCGGAATCATTATGCCCTCGATTGCATCGAGTGCGGCGTTTGTGCCTATGGATGTCCATCGGGTATTCCACTGACTCATCATATCAAACAGGCTAAAGCCGAAATTCTCCGGAAATCCCGGAAGGGGAGTCAATAACATGGAGCACCGACCACGGCTTGTTTTCAGCCCTGCGCCGCACCTCAAAAACCCTGCGCAGGTTCCCCGGATTATGGGGGAAGTCTTTATTGCCCTTCTTCCAGCGGCAGCCTGGGCAGGTTACGCATTCGGTTTTTGGAATGCTTTTCTCCCGGTATTCTGGTCCATCACCGCGGCGCTTGCTTTTGAATATCTGCTTTGCCGGTTGCTCAGAAAATCTTCAAGTCTTGGTGACGGGAGCGCCCTGGTTACCGGAATGCTCCTTGGTCTCTCTCTTCCCCCTGGTTCTCCCTTCTGGTTGGCGATGGCGGGTGGGGCCATAGCCATCGTCCTGGGTAAACAAATTTTTGGGGGATTGGGTCAGAATATTTTTAATCCGGCCCTGGTGGGCCGGGCGGTTTTGCTGATCTCCTGGCCGAGGACTATGTATACTTGGGTTGCCCGGGTTCCATTCTCCTTGCCCGACCTGGCCTCGGGGATTAACCAGCCTCCGGCCGGGATGGATGTCGTAACCACCGCAACCGTCCTGGATTTAGCCGAATTGCATGGTTACGCAGCTCTGAGGGCCGCCGAGCCGGCCATCCTCACCCGGCTTTTCCTTGGACAGGTTCCCGGCTCCATCGGTGAAGTGTCGGCGCTCTTCCTGTTGATCGGATTTTGTTACTTGCTCTGGCGCGGAATAGTTCATTGGGATATTCCCCTGTGGTTTGCGGTGGGCCTGGTCGTCGTCATCCTCCTGGGGAGGCAAAGTCCCCTGTTTCACCTGCTCAGCGGCGGGGTGGTGATCGGAGCCTGTTTCATGGCTACTGATTACGTTACCACGCCGATGGCGCCAAGGGCCCGCCTTGTTTTCGGCCTTGGCGCCGGGATGCTGACCGCGATCATCCGTCTCTTGGGAGCGTACCCGGAAGGGGTGACTTTTGGGATTTTGATGATGAACGCCCTGGTTCCTTTGCTCGATAAAATGATTCCGGTCCGGTTCGGGGTGAAAAGCCGATGAAAAACCTCTGGAGAAATGCGCTGATTCTGGCTTTGGCTTGTGCCTTGGCGGCCCTGTCCCTGGGGATCGTTAACGAGTTGACCGCGGATATAATCGCGCAAAGGCTTCGCGAGGAGCTCCTGCAGGCTCGTAGAAGGGTTTTTGTTGAGGCAGAGGAATTTGAGATTTTGAGCCTTCCCGAGGAAGTACTCGCCAGGGTAGCTGAGGAATACAATGTCCATATTTTGGAAACCCTGGCGGCCGTTGGGAACGGACAACAGCTTGGTTATATCTTCCGTATTTCCACGATGGGGTTCGCTGGGCGGATCACGATTATGGTCGGCGTATCCAGCCGGGATCAGCGAATTGTCGGTGTGGAAGTGATGGAGCATGAGGAAACCCCGGGGCTTGGTTCGGCGATCACGGAGCCCGATTTCTTGGATCAGTTTGTCGCCAAGCCGGTTGGTGATCCCTTCCGCCTTGGTCAGGACATCCAGGCTGTCACCGGGGCGACCGTTTCTTCCCGGGCGGTGCTGGAAGCTTGTCTGGGGGCTGTTCGGCTTTTCGAGGAGGTGAAAGAGTGAGGGTGTTTCTCTTCCATTTCAAGAACGGAATCCTGGGAGAAAACCCGATATTACGCCTGATGATTGGGCTTTGTCCGGTACTGGCGGTTTCAGTGCGGGTGGAAAACGGTCTGGCGATGGGTGGAGCGGTACTCTTTGTCCTGACCTGTTCCAGTTTCGTCATTTCTCTTATCCGAAGGGTGGTTCCGCCTCAGGTGCGGATTCCGATTTTTATAGTCGTCATTTCCACTTTTGTCACCATCGTGGATTTAGTCATGAAGGCGTATCTCCCACCCCTCTCCCGAGCCCTGGGAATTTTTATCCCCTTGATTGTAGTCAATTGTATCATCATGGGGCGGGCAGAGGCGTTTGCTTCGAAAAAGCCAGCGGTGTGGGCGATCGCCGACGCCCTGGGGATGGGAGTTGGCTTCACCCTGGTCATCACCGCCATCGGAGTGGTCCGGGAATTGTTCGGGTTCGGTGAACTCTTCTCGGTGAACATCTTGCCCCAGAACTACCAGAGCATGCTGTTCATGATCCTTCCCCCCGGTGCCTTTTTGGTGATCGGCATTTATATTGCACTGTTGAATTCATTGTCCCGGAGGAAACGGACATGAGCGACGGTTTGGTAACTATTCTCAAGATTTTTATCGGTGCCGTCTTTGTGGATAACATTGTCCTGGCCCGGTATATCGGATTGTGTCCTTTCATCGGCATGTCCTCCAGTGTCTCCAATGGTCTGGGCATGGGGATGTCCGTGACCTTTGTGATGGTGCTGGCCTCGCTGGTGACCTGGACGTTATGGAGGTTTCTTCTGGTTCCCTTTGAACTTGAATACATGCGGATCATGGTTTTTATCCTGGTCATCGCCTCCCTGGTGCAACTGGTGGAAATCATGCTGCGAAAGAGCCTGCCCAATCTCTATAAGGCTATGGGCATCTATCTTCCGCTAATCACCACGAACTGCGCGATTCTGGCCGTGACCTTTCTGGGGGTTGACTATCAATACAGCGCCGCCCAGGTGGTGGTCTACAGCATCAGTGTGGCTTTGGGCTTCACATTGGCTCTGGTCCTTCTGGCCGGAATTCGTGAGCGGATTCGTTTTACCCGGACCCCGGCATTTTTCCAGGGATACCCGGTGGTCTTCATCACTGTGAGTCTCCTGGCCCTGGCGTTACTCGGCTTTAGGGGTCTGGTGAGATAGGAGCATGAACATGACCTGGACATCGATCCAACCGATCCTGATTCCGGTTATCGTCGTCGGTGGTTTAGGAATGGCCTTTGGCGTGCTTCTGGCTTGGTTTGCAAAAAAGTTTGCGATTAAATTTGACCCGGCCATTGAAAAAATCGAATCGGTTTTACCGGGGGTAAATTGTGGAGCCTGCGGCTTTCCCGGCTGCAGCGCCCTGGCTGAGGCGATCGTCCGCGGCGATGCACCGATCGACTCCTGTCCAGTAGGCGGTACCCGTACCTGGCAAGAGATCGGACGAGTGCTCGGCAAGGAAGTTTCGGTCCGGGAAACCCGGAAAGCAGTTCTGATCTGCCAGGGAGGAAACGAGGTAGCCACAACTCAAGCGATCTATCGGGGAGTCGCTGATTGCCGGGCGGCCACTGTGTACGGGGTTTCCTTTAAAGCCTGTCATTACGGATGCCTGGGGCTTGGCAGTTGTCAGAGGATCTGTCCCTTCGAGGCCATCCGGATGGACGAAACCACCGGTCTGCCAGTCATTATCGGGAGCCGGTGTACTGGGTGTGGTAGATGTGTGAAGGAATGTCCCCGTAGCGTTCTCACTTTACTCCCGGCCCGCGACTTGGTCGTGGTTGCCTGTACCTCCCCGGATACGGCACGCTCGGTCAAAGCGGTTTGTCGGAAAGGCTGCATCAAATGCCAGTTGTGCGTGAAAGTGTGCCCGGTCAAGGCGATCAGCTTCCCGGATGGAAAAATCCGGATTGACCGGAAGATCTGTACGCTATGTGGTCTGTGTGTGGACAAGTGCCCTACCGGCTGTATCGTCCGGAATATAAGGAACAGTGTTCCCGCTGAAGCATCCTCCTCCGTACCTGTGCCGGCCGTACCAGTTGAGGTAGAAGAGCCTATGAGGTAAAAGAGACAGTCGGTACTTCCCGGAGAGAGAATATTGGCTCCTGGTAAAGCTCACGCCGGTTGTAGTTGGTGAGGGAGAATTCGGTGCCGTGGATGAATCCGGGAGGACCTGCCGAGGTGCGGGGTGTTAGGAGAGGTGCAGGCTACAAGAAAACTGGGAGGAGTTAAATGTATTTTCAGAGGTGAACATGGAATATCTGATTGGCATCGACATCGGTACGACGAACAGCAAACTCCGGCTCTATAACCGGCAGGGAGTGGTCCGTGAGGAGAAAATCTTCCCGACACCATTTTATCCCGATCAGTACGGCGGAACGTATGAACCGGAAGAAATCGCCGACCTAGTAGTCACTGCCCTAAAGGCGATTGACTCTTCGCTTAAATCATCCGTTGTCGGCTTGAGTGTCTCCAGCTTTGCCGAAGTGCTGGTCGGCCTGGGAAAAGAGGGACGTCCGGCCTTGCGTAGCCTCGCTTTTTTCGATAAGCGGACCAGTGAACAGTATAGCCGCCTCGCTGACCGGCTGCCCCCGGCGGAAGTGTATCGCAACACCGGGTTGTCCCCCTACCATATCTATTCCCTGTATAAACTCCGGTGGCACCGGGAAGCCGAACTGGAAAACTTTCAGGCCGTCGCTATCTGGACCTCAATGGCCGGATACCTGCTGAACTTCCTGGGAGGAGAACTGAGTTTTGACTATTCGCTGGCCTCGCGGACCATGCTTTTTGACCAGCGGAAACAGGCTTGGGATCCCGGTCTATTGGAACTGGCCGGGGCCAGAGAGAAACAAATGGCTCCTCTGGTGCCGTCCGGTCAGATCCTGGGTTCCTTACGAGAGGGTATCGCCTGGCAGACAGGATTACCCGCCTCAATGAAGTTGGTAGCGGGAGGACACGATCATTTATGCGCCGCCTTGGCCGCCGGAGTGATCCGAGAGGGTCAGGTTCTGGTTTCCACCGGGACAACCGAATCACTCACCGTCGCCTTGGAAGCGCTGCCGTTCATCGAATATACGAGTCTGAAAAGACCATTCAGCTTGGGCCACCATGTGCTCTCTTCCCGGTTTTACGCCATGCATGGTATCTATTCCGGCGGGTATGCGATTGACTGGGGTGTGCGTCTCTTGGGAGAAGAGTACTCTGTATTTAATGCCCTGTCCCTTCCGGTGACCGGTGGTAATCTTCCTCTGTTTTTTCCTTATCTGTTGGGAGCCGACTATGCTGGTGCGAAGGGCGCTTTTCTCAATCTCGCAGGCAGGACCGGGCGGAACGAGCTACTGCAGGGTCTGGTTACCGGATTGTGTTTCGAATACCGTAATCTGTGGGAAGAAGTGATCGGAACGCTCGGGATTCCGGTCAACCGGGTTATCAATGTCGGGGGAGCCAGCCGTAACCGATACTGGATGCAGCTGAAATCCTCGCTGCTTGGTTACGAGTTGATCGTTCCCCGGGACAAGGAGGGGAGCGCCAAGGGCGCGGCCTTACTGGCCGGTTTGGGGTGCGGTGTATATCGGGACGCCGAAGAGGCGTTTCGAGAAAGTTTCCAGGAAGAAGAGATCTATGCCCCGCTTCCTGCGGTCCGGGACGCTCTCGAATCTTGGTACGACTTGTACCGGGATTTATGGGAGGATATTCAGCGTATCAATCGGAAGATCAGCGTTCACCGCGTTGAAAACGGGAACCGCTATCTATCAAGAAAAGAGGGATGATCATGCCGCCAAACTCGTCGCTGACCATCCACTGGGTCAGCAAAACCGCCGTCCTTCTGGCCCTCACTCTGGCTGTTCAGATGCTGGGATTGCCGCCACCTATTACCGGGCCTTTGATCAACGCATTTTTACTGATTGCCGCCGTGACCACCGGAATGACCAGTGGCATTGTGATCGGCCTGTTGACACCCTGGGTCGCCTTCCTGCGCGGGATCCTTCCCGCCCCCCTGGGACCTCTGATTCCTTTTATTATGATCGGTAACGCCGCCTTGGTATGCGTATTCAGTATGATCAGGCTGAAAAGGAAAACGTTATCCACCGGTATTATCGGGGTCGGCGCGGGCGCGGTCGTGAAATACCTGATTCTGGCCTTTGCCGTCCGGGTGGTAGTGGATGTCCCGCTACCGGTCGCCAGGGTCATGCAGTTCCCCCAACTTCTTACGGCACTTGCTGGTGGGGCGATCGCGCTAGTTCTGGAGCAGGCGTTGATCCGGGTGAGGTATCTCAGGAACGGTTGGTGAAGGGTGCTCTTACCCGGCAGGAGTGGCCAACGATTTTTCACTGAGGCGGGAGGTCAGGATCGCCGCTGCTATCAGAAGGGAAAAGAGCAGAAACGATGCCGGGAAGCTGTTACCGGTGAAAAAAAGGAGCAGGGAGAAGGCTGCCGGACCGAGTGTTCCACCCAAGTTGAGAAAAGTCTCTACCCAGCCCATGGCTTCCGCCTGCCGGGATGGGACCGAGATTTTTCTGGTAGCGATCGTCGTTCCCAGGTAAAAATAGACCCAGCTGATGCTCATAAAAGCTTGGGGGAGAAAAATCCCCCATCCCCGGGAAAACAGGGGAGCGATGAGAAAAGGGAAAAGGGACAGAATGTGCCCGATTTGAATGATCCGCATCAGGGTTTTTTCCCGGGTGAAGCACGCCCGGCCGACAATGGGGAAGAAGGCGAGCTGCGCGAGATTGGAAATTCCGATCACCATTCCGATGAACGATGGATTGTTTCCCGACTTTTCCCAGAACAGGGGCAGGAAAAACAGTAAAGCACTCACCGCGCAGGAACGGTAGAAGATAGGTAAAAAGAACAGCAGGGTTTTTTTGCGGAAAAGCCAGTTTTTGTCTTTTTTTTCGGGGAATGACGTAGCCGGGAGCCGATCAATCCCGCCCAGAAAAACCAGTGTTCCGGAAACGAGGAACGCAACGGCTGAAGCCAGAAAGAAGTTTAACGCTGGATTGACCTCATTGAAGTACCCGCTCAGCCAGCATCCCAGGGAAAAAGCCACCCCCCGGGCAATATTCAGGGTGCCGACCTGCCGAGCCTGATCGGCTGGGTTTTTGTGGTTGATCAGGAGGTCATTGATCACCGGGGCCTGAGCTACGAGAAAGAAACCGTAGCAAAACCGCAGGATCGTGAGCCACAGCACATTGGCCGTCAGGGGTGTCAAGAGGCAGAAAAGACCCTGTCCGATACAACTGGCTGCAAGAATGAAACGTCTGGTTCCCCAACGGTCGGCGATTTTCCCCCATAACGGGCCGCTCAGGAATGCGCCGGCGGTCAGCGCCGAAAGGGTGATGCCCGTTTCCTGGACAGTCAATCCGAGAGTGCGGGCATACAGGGCGAACAGGGTCGAGGTGAGGCCGAAGGTGAGTTGGGAGACGAAAGCGACGGAGGCCAATATGAGAAAGGGTGGTTGGAACGGAAAACGGAATCCGGGGAATGCCGGTTTCATGATCAGACGATGGCTGGATTAAAACCGAAATATCAGCGGAACCGGAACGGGAAGACGACGGTAGCCAGTGTTAAAGTACCGTGGGATAAAACAGAGACTCAGGGGAGCCAAAAATACGACATAATAATCAGCGGTCAAGTGACCAACGACCAAGGCGAGTTTCATTTTCCATCCCCTCCACAGCATAGATATCGGTCAATTTACGAAGTGTAGCACCAATACGAT
>DATIKP010000153.1 GCA_035477455.1 Atribacteraceae bacterium | reverse complement strand
ACCCCCGGATGCGGAAAGGATCAAGCAGGAGAATCCCGGGGTCGTGAGTCAGGTCATTTGTGACTTTTATCTGGCCAGTAAACGGGGCGTGACCTGGTTTTCCAAAGAAAAAAAGAGCTTGAACGATGTCTGTTGAGCGTTTTCTCCTGATCGCTGGGGAAGGCGGGATTCCGGCCCTGGTTTACCGCCAGGCGATCCGCCGGGGTCATACCGTTAAAGTCGCATCCTTTTCCTTTTTTAAAACCGACCCGGATCTTCCCCGGGACCACGTGATGGAGTTCTTTTCCCTGGATGTACTGTTTGCCATCCTCGAAAGATTCGATTATTCCCATCTCTGTTTGTCGGGCAAAGTGCCCCGCGGTACCCTGCTTGAGTCCGCCAGGCTGGGGGAGGATTTGCTCCAGTCTTTGAAACGGTGTGAGGACTGGCGGGACGGCCCCCTTCTGACCGCGCTTTTCGAACGGATCCGCCAGGCGGGCTATCATCTCCTTTCCCCCCTTGATTTCCTGCAGGAATTTCTGACCCGGCCGGAGATCATCGTCGGCCCTGGCCCTACCCCGGAGGAGTGGGAAGACATCCGCTTCGGGTTTTCTCTCGCTCGGTTTCTGGCCGATTGGGAGGTTGGCCAGACGGTTGTGCTGAAAAGAAAAGCGGTGCTGTCGGTTGAGGCGGCCGAAGGGACGAATGAGGCGATCCGCCGGGGTGTTGCTCTGACCCGTGGCCGGGTCGTGGTCATCAAAGCCGCGCGCTCTTACCAAGATGGAATGGTCGATTTTCCGACTGCCGGGCCGGAAACGGTCAGGTTACTGGGCGAGTCGGGGGGAGGTGTTCTGGCGCTGGAAGCCGGGAAGACCCTGATTCCCGACCTCGCGACAGTGATCAAGTTAGCCGGTGAAGGTCGGGTCAGTGTGCTTGGTGTCGCGGGGAAGGATGAAATGTGAATGGTATGACTCTCCTAATTTCGGTCGGGGAACTCTCTGGCGATGTTTATGCGTCGAAAATTATCAAAGAGATTCACCGCCGTCACCCGCAATGGCGGATCGCCGTCCTGGGAGGGAACCTCAGCCGAAAAGCCGGCGCGGAGCTTCTCGCCGATACCGTGTCTCTGGCGACCTTTGGCCTCTGGGAACTGCTGGCCACCCTGCGGCGCTGGAAAGGGGTTTGGGACGCCAGCCGTCGCTGGATCATGGAAAATCAGCCCAACCTGGTCATCATCATCGATAATCCGGGTTTTAATCTGCGCCTTGGCCGGTTTTGCTACCAGCGGGGGGTTCCGGTTATTTGCTTTGTTCCCCCCCAGGTGTGGGCGTGGGGAGCAAAGCGGGCGCGCACCCTTGCTCAGGTGACGGAACGGATTCTTACCCTCTTCCCTTGGGAGGGAGCCCACTTTACGCGCTGGGAAGGACGGGCGGAGTGGGTCGGACACCCTTTGACCCGCCTCGTTCCTGAACTGGCCTACTTTACGGACCCGTCCCACCGGGAAAAGATCGTTTTTCTACCGGGCAGCCGCCGGCGCGAGCTGCTTGCCTTCTTGAGAGTTCTCGCCCCCCTGTTACCAGCTCTGGCGAAGCGGTGGAAAGGGATGGAAATGGCCATGGTCCTTTCCAACCCGGATTTCCGGGAGATCATCACCAGAATCCTCCCCGCACACCCGCTGACCCTTTACGAGCATGGGTCGCGTTATGAAGCCCTACGGGGGGCCCGGCTCTGTATGACGACCTGTGGGACGGTAACCCTGGAAGTCGCCTTCGCCGGGATTCCCCAAATCATTGTTTATCGGGTTTCCGCCCTGACTTACCGGATCGGGAGGTTGTTGCTCAAGCAACGTTTCTTCGGACTTCCCAACATCATCATGGGTCGGGAGGTCGCCCCGGAGTTGATCCAACATACTTTCACCGTGCAAAACGCGTTACGGGCTATGGAAGGAATACTGGAGGATCGTGACCAGCGACAGCAGGAAGCTTGGAGGCTCGCGACGGAACTGCGTGAAACACTGAGCTTTGGCGATCCATTCGACAATGTAGTCCGGGTGATCGAAGAACTTTATGATGAATAAAAACCTTGATTCCACTGCAATAAGTAATTCTGCTGCAAAAGAACGAAGGAAGCCCGGGCCTGAGTTGCCTAAATCAGCCGCCGAAATCACCGCATTTTCGCAGCAAATATGCCAAGGACGGCCTTTTCAGCATCACTGCAACCAGACCTGGTCATTGATGCGTGCGATAAAACACCAGAGGAGGCGGGGCTGATGGCAACGGGGCCTCGCTGAAATGAGTTTTTGCAGCAAAATCAACCTTTCCTTTTAACCCTTTATTGCGAGAGCAGTTCGGCGCAATACTCGGCAATCCGTAACGCCGCTCCCCCCGGACCCGGTATCCTGGGGAGTTTTTTCCGCATAGTGTCCCGATAGCCGGGATTATGTAGGATATGCTCTACTTCACGGGCAACCAGATCCGGGGTGATTTTCCCGACCAGTTCCGGAACGACGCTTTCACCAGCGATTATGTTCGGTAAGGCGGTGAATGGGAAGCGGCGGACGGCCTTCTGAATCAGCTTCCTCTTCAATCGCTTGCCGAACAAGGGGAGATAAGACAAGAAATCGACAAGGCCGCCGATATTGATATCTTCGGCTCGCTCAAGCGGGGTGACCACGAGCATCGGAGTTCCGTAAAACGCCGCCTCCAGGGTTTTCGTTCCTGGGATGGTGAGCATTAGGTCGGATGCGGCCATAATTTCGTGGGGGTGTTTTTGGACAATTTCGATACTTTGTCCTTGTGGGGTTTTGATCACGGGGAATGGGTGCTCAGTGGTCAGTATTCTGGTTTTCGGAGAGGGTTCGCTCCCGGTAGAGGAGGCCAACGCTCTTTCGAGATCAGAAAGTCCAGCAAAAGGGGAAAGGGAGAGAAAAAAGCGTACAGCCTGCTGAGCCGGCTTCAGGGAGTCGACGGTTTTCAAGAAAAAGGGGAGCATGTAGCGGATTTCGTTTTTTCGGCTGCCGGGAAACAGAGACACGATCAACTGTTGTCCCGGCGGGTCGAACTGCTGTCTCCAGTGGGGGGATGGGGGGGGACAGCCGTCGATCATCAGGTTGCCGGCTACCTCTATTTTGTTGCCGTCTGAGCCTTGGGTAATCAGCCGATCCCGTACTCGTGGGGTAGACACGAAAAGTCGTTGAAAGCGCTTTGCCGAATAGTGGGCATCCTGCCGGTATCCAACCAGAGGAACGCCGGTCCGCCGCTGGAGCACCAGCGGATAGAAAAGTTCTCCACCGAAATAGAGGATCACCGAGCGGGGTGATAGACGCCGGAGTTCAGGGAGTGATCCGGGACGAATGAGATAGCGTAGGTATTCCCACGGTTCGATGATGCGGACGACATTGGGTAAGGCTGTGCAAAAGAGGCTTTCCCCACCTGAGCGCCATTGGCAGGGCGGGGTTACGATAATCAAACGAATGCGGGGGAGCGCTTTCACGATGTGTTCGACGGCCGGTTTGACCCAGGAGGCGATTTCTCCCGGGGAATTGGCGAAAATGACGATAGTCAACCAAAGCCTCCCGGAGATATGTTGCAAACTTCTTCCTATTATAGCCTAAACCGGGGGTAGTGCTATCCCACTTACTGTTTTTGCCTGATCACCATCCGGTGTTAAAATAACCTTTCCAGGGTACGATTCTCAGTCAGATTAGCGTACAATAGGGTGAGTGGTGATTGATCGGCTGGAACAGCCAGGCCAGGAGTCAGTAATGCACTGTCCCCAGGATATGTACGGGTTGTCCCTAAAACAATGGGAGATTCTCCGGATAGCGTTCGGGTTCGCCGGTCGGGGATGGCTATGTTGAAAAAAAAGGAAAAGATATCCAGTTTTTTACGAGTCGCGAGATACCTCAAGCCCTATGGGTTGTTTGTCTTCGGGGCGTTGATGATGGCTCTGGTCGGAGCGGGTTCAAGCCTGATCCTGCCCTGGTTGATCAGGGACATCATTGATCGGGCCCTGATTGAGCGCAACCTCCAGATCCTCCTGATTATTGCGGTTTCAGTGATTGTCCTGTATTTTTTCAGGGGGGTGGCTTCCTACCTCCAAAGTTACTGGATCTCTCTGGCCGGATTCCGCCTGATTGCGAAGCTCCGCTCCGAACTCTATCAGCACCTCTATTCCCTCTCCGCCGCCTTTTTCCAGCGTACTTCCTCCGGAGATATCATCTCCCGGATGACCAACGATATTACGAACCTTCAAAACCTCTTTTCCAATGCCTTCATCAACCTCTTCATGAATGTGTTGATCTTCGTCGGGTCGATCGTAGTTCTTTTCTTTATCCACTGGCGGCTGGCCCTGTTTACGATCATCGTCATTCCCCTGGTGGGGGCCAGTATCGATATTCTGGGGAAAAAGATCCGGGGCGTATCGCACCTCCTGCAACACAAAACGGCTGTCTTGACCGATTTGGTCGAACGGGCGGTGATTGGTATGAAAATTATTCAGTCCTATGTCAGTGGTCATCACGAACAGGAGAAATTTGAGCGGGAGAACGAAGGGAACTTCTCCCTGGCTATGAAACAGGCTCGGGTAAAGGCCCTGTTCACTCCTCTGGTGGAGTTTCTGGCCTCTTTCTGTCTGGTGGCGGTGATCTGGTATGGCGGAAGGGAGGTGGTTTTCGGCCGCTTGACCCCGGGAGGTCTCATTTCTTTCCTGGGGTATTTAGCTGTGGCCGCCGGCCCCATGTCCCACTTTTCCAATGCGTTTCAGCTTTTACAACAAAGCCTGGCTTCGGTCGAACGTGTCTTCGAGATCCTGGACGTCAAGCCATTGGTGCGAGAAAATCCGGATTCCCTGGACCTGGCCACGGTTCGGGAAGAAATTCGCTTCCGCCACATCTCGTTCGCCTATGGAGGCTTGCCTCTGTTCAGGGATTTTAACCTTGTGGTCAGGAAAGGCGAGAAGGTAGGAATCGTCGGGCCGAGCGGAGCGGGAAAAACCACGTTTATCAACCTTTTACTTCGTTTTTATGATCCGGATGCCGGTTCGGTCGAGATCGACGGCGTTGATATCCGGGAGTTGAAAATCGCTTCCCTGCGCAACTTGATTGGGGTTGTGCTGCAGGATTCCTTGATTTTGGGCGGAACGGTGCGGGAAAATATCCTGTACGGAAAATTTACCGCTTCAGACGAAGAGCTGTGCAGCGCTTCGGAGAAAGCCCATGCCGATGAGTTTATCCGCAACCTGGATCAGGGATACGATACTCCGGTCGGCGAAAGCGGCAACCGGCTTTCCGGCGGCCAAAAACAACGGATCGCCATTGCCCGGGCCCTCCTGAAGAATCCCCCGATTCTGGTTTTTGACGAAGCGACCTCCAGCCTCGACCCGGAATCGGAACAGTTTATCATCGACTCCATTCACCGGATCGAGCGGGATAAAATCCTCATTGTCATTGCGCATTCCTTGCATGTGGTCGAGACACTAGACCGGATCATTTTTCTGAAAGACGGAGAAATCAACGGCGTCGGCACGCATCGGGCGCTTCTGCGAGACAATCCTGTGTATCGGGAGATCTTCGGTAAGCGACGCCGGGGTGTACGTGGGTGATGACGGGGAAAGCGAAGTACCGGCAACCCCGGTCTATTGAACCGGTTCATTCCGGGATTGATCCTGTGAGAGGCGGTGGAGGTCGCGGATCCGTGACAGGATCGGACGGTAGTCTATGCTGGAGTAATCGGGATAAGTGTGTTCGAACGGCCGGAAACTTCCCTTTTCCCAGCGTATAGTAGCCTCTCCGTAGATTCCCTTTCCCAGGTAGACGCGGTGGGAAGAGTTTTTTGTCGTAGCCAACACGATTTTCCCACCATCGAAATACCCGGGGTCGAGGTTGATTTGCCGGCTCTTTTCCCCGGTTGCAGTCTGTTCTTCGATCTGATTGGTTAGTATCTTGAGATCCGGTAGAAAGCCCGGATCGATGCGTTTCCGAAAAACCAGGAAAACCCGGAGGAGCTGTTCGCCAATCGAATGGTAGTATGTGGTGTGGGTAAATGGTAAGGGCTCGCTTGTCCATTCGATTTCGCCGAGCTTCTCCTGAAGGGTGGAACAGACGTTATCGAATATGATCGGATCCTGATACAAAACGGCGATAAACAGCGTTACCGGCGATGGTATACGTATGGTTCCCAAGATCGTCTCCCCCGGGTCGTTTTTTTTACAATTTCCCTTTATTATACGGTCCGGAGATGTCCGGGTAAAGAGTCGGGGAGGCAGTCGGCTTGATCACCGGAGGCGCATCCGTGTTACAATAAGTGTTTCAAGCCCGGTTGTCCTTAAGCGTTCTCGAAAAAAGGGGATGAGTCGATTGGCTATGAAGTTTTCCGCGGCAGAATTATTGGAGATGGCGATGGAGCTCGAGAAGAAGGGGATGGACTTTTACCGGAATCTGAGTAAACAGGTATTTGGTACGCAGACCAGGGATATTTTTTTGTTTTTGCACGACGAAGAGGAACGGCATCTCAGTTATTTTTCCGAGATGTATGAGACCCTGGACCGAAAACCGGTCGTATTTGATACCATGAATGAAGCCATCGAATACCTGGGAGCGATCATTGAGAATGGAGTTCTTGGGAAAGTGCTCAAGGGGGTAGACCTGACCGGGGGCGATGGGGGGGTCGGCCGGGCGTTGGATATCGGGATGGACGTGGAAAAGGAAAGTGTTATTTTTTACCAGGCAATGGAACCGATGATCCCCCACCAGAAACGGGACCTCCTCCGGAGCATTATTCAGGAGGAAAAAAAACACTATTTGAGATTGAGCGGGATCAAGCAAGACCTGGCTACTAAAGCTTGAGATTAGTTGGGGTCTGCGGAGAGGAACATGGCCGAAAAGGAGACCTGACCCATTGAAACATCGAAGAGTGATGATTTTTGTCGAAAATTTGTACCAGGAACTTTCGCTCTGGTACCCGTTTCTCCGGTTTCAGGAGGAGAGGATTGAAGTCCGTTTGGTAGGGACCGTCGATCGTGAGGTATTCACTGGGAAACACGGCTATCCGGCCCATCCGGAGTTTATCGCTTCTTCGGTGAACACCCGGGATTACGATGGTGCTATCATTCCAGGAGGGTTTGCGCCAGACTACCTGCGTCGGTATCCGGCGGTCATCAATCTGCTTCGGGAGCTCTTCGAGCAGGGGAAACTGATTGGTGCCGTCGGTCACGCTCCGTGGGTGCTCGCTTCCGCCGAGATCGTCCGGGGGAAGCGGATAACCGGCTCTTCCTCAATCCGCGACGATATTGTCAACGCCGGAGCCGAGTATGTTGAAGAACGGGTGATCACCGATGGCAACCTCATCACCGCCCAGGGGCCGGAAGATCTGCCGACCTTTGTCCGTGAAGCGTTGTCCTTTCTCTGGAAACGAAAACCCCGCCTGAATACCCCCGCCCCGGATGGCTGGATCCAGGACGTCAATGCGAATAACGGCAGGCTCTTAGACATTACCGCCGGTCGGCCTTCCCTGGTTTTCTTCTATGATTCGATTTTCAGCCCGCGATCGGTGAGTGCTTTGCCCCGCTTGAGTGAATTGGCGCAAGCTATTAGCTCCCGGGGAGGGGTTTTTATGGGAGTCAGCGCTGATTCGTTTTTCACCAATGCAGAATACTTAAGTAAGCATAAGCTCAGTTTCCCGCTGTTTAGCGATGTTTCCCGGGAAATTACCAAGGCGTTTGGCGTCATGGGAAAACACGAACTTCCGGAATGGTCGGTCTTTTTGATCGATCGAAACCGGATTCTCCGCTATGCCGAAAATTGCCCGAGTGGGGATTTTAATTCGCTTCCCGGTTTCAAAAAGCAGCTGGACGATGTTTTATCCTGATCTTCAGAAATTTGAGGTCCCAACCGGCCAGCCCGCTTATCTCCTGCCGGTCGGGAAAACGAAGCCACATTAACTCTGATTCCATATTGAGAAGGGAGAGAGAAGATGTCCTGGACGATGAAAGCAGCGGTTATGCAAGGTATTGGAAAGATCGAAATAGAAAACGTGGAAGCTCCCGTCCCCCGGGAACACGAAGTTCTGATCCGAGTGAAAAGTGTCGGAGTCTGTGGCTCGGATGTTCATTATTTCGTGGAGGGGCGTATCGGAGACTTCATTGTGGAGCCACCCTTCATACTGGGTCATGAGTGTTCGGGAGAAATCGCCGAAGTGGGTGAATGCGTGACCACGCTCAAGCCTGGTGACCGGGTTACCGTGGAACCGGGGGTGCCCTGCGGGGGCTGTGAAAAATGCCTGACCGGCCGGTATAACCTCTGTCCCGATATGACTTTCTGGGCCACACCGCCGGTCAATGGGGTGTTTTGCGAATACGTGACCCATCCCGCTCAGTTTG
>DATIKP010000152.1 GCA_035477455.1 Atribacteraceae bacterium | reverse complement strand
TTCAGCAGCACTGTAACCAGACGTGGTCTGATGCGTGCGAGAAAATGCCAGATGAGGCGTTGCTGATGGCAACGGGGCCTCGCTGAAGTGAGTTTTTGCAGCAAAATCAAAGGTAAACTTCTGACTGCTAATTTTTCATCCTCGTTGCAACCAGCCCCGCCAGCCGATAGACACATCTGGAATCCACACAACAATTTCATATTTCATATTTTTTAAGATACAATACAGACATTCTGAAGCCGAATGTAGGTTTACTCATCGCCAATTATGGTTTATTTTCAAGGGGGAGGAACCGGTTATGTCAAATAAATCAATGATTGCCATCATCGGGATGGCGGTTATGGGGCAAAACCTCGCGTTGAATATAGCCGGAAAAGGGTTCCCGGTAACCGTGTTCAACCGGACGACGGAAACCACGGAGCGCTTTTTCCGGGAAAGGGTCAACGGTGTTCCGATTCGCCCCACCTCAACACTGGAGGAGTGCATCCAATCTCTCGAAAAACCCCGCCGGGTCATGCTGATGGTCAAGGCAGGTCAGGCGGTGGACACTTTCTGCCAGAAGCTTTACAGTCTCCTTGGTCCCGGTGACGTGATTATCGATGGAGGGAATTCCCACTTTACCGATACGAATCGCCGTGTCTTAGAAGCGGAGCGACGCGGCCTCTTTTACCTGGGTACCGGTATCAGCGGCGGTGAAGAAGGCGCTCTTTCTGGACCCTCCATCATGCCTGGAGGCCACCGGGATGCTTATGAAGCCGTTCAAAATATATTGGAAAAATCCGCCGCTCAGGCTGAAGACGGGCCGTGTTGCACCTATCTGGGACCCGAATCGGCCGGACATTTTGTGAAAATGGTGCACAATGGTATCGAATACGCTTTTATGCAGGCCATCGCCGAATGTTACGATCTCCTCAGCAGGGGGTGTGGTCTACCGGCTGGCGAAATAGGCGACATTTTCCATGAGTGGAATGCTACGGAATCACTGGGCTCCTACCTGGTGGAAATCACCTGGAAAATCCTCAAACACCGGGACCAGGAAACGGGACAACCTCTGATCGACCTCATTTCCGACCAGGCTGAACAGAAGGGAACCGGCAAATGGTCATCTCAGGCCGCCCTGGATCTGGGGGTCCCCATCCCAGCCATTACGGCGTCGGTCGTGGCCCGGACACTGTCTTCCTACGTTGGATTCCGAAAAATGGGTACTACGATCTATCAACCGCCCGTTTTCACCTTCCCGCCCCGGGCGAAGCTAATCGACTCTCTCGGTCATGCCCTGTTTCTGGCCCAAACAACCGCATTTTCCGAAGGAATGCATCTTCTGGCCGAAGCGTCCCGGGAGTTTGCCTACCGCTTACCCCTTTCCGAGGTTCCCCGGATCTGGAAGGGAGGATGTATTATCCGCTCCCGGCTTCTTAAGCGCTTTCAAAGTGCCTTCGCCTCTCAAAATACCACGCTCTTGATACACAGCCCGGAATTTCGCGACGATATATCCCGGGCCCTCGACCCTTTACGCGAGGTCGTCGCTACGGCTATCTATGCCGGCATACCGGCCCCGCTTTTTTCGGCCAGCCTCGGCTACCTGGACGGATTTTGCTCACAACGTCTCCCCTCCAGCCTCATCCAGGCCCAGCGGGATTTTTTCGGCGCTCACGCTTTTCGAAGAATCGACCGGGAAGGTATTTTCCATGAACAGTGGGGGGAAAGGGATTCAGGATGAGACGAAATGAGGGATCTACAGAATAACCCTTCCGTAAATCGACATATTAGTACCTTACGGGTTTGAAACTGCAATAAAAAACAAGTTGTTATTGGGTTGTGGGCGAAGCTCACTTTAGCTGATAGCTAGTACTTAATTGCATAAGTTTACGATAGTATTTCTAAGCTGTCTACCTTTGACTTCCCTCTTGCGCCATGCAAATGGTCTTGCTGTAGGTCCATATGCAGCAACAAAAGCTTCAATTGCTTTGCGCAATTCTTCAGTGTTCTGAAAACCCGCTCC
>DATIKP010000151.1 GCA_035477455.1 Atribacteraceae bacterium | reverse complement strand
ACGACTATGGTCAGACACATCGCTCCGTATCCGGTAGGGGAGACGGTTCGCTTGTCTACCGGAGAAATAGCGGTTGTGGTTCGCCTGAATGAAGGCTTGCCCATCCGCCCCTTGGTTAGAATCCTCCAAGACCGCGAGGGGTGGTCTCTGAAAAAACCCAGGGATCTTGATTTGATCAGGGAGCAAACTGTTAATATCTTATGCTTGGCAGCGGAACGGTATGAAGACTTTAGACGACCTGATATTTCGAACAGCTTCGGTGAGAACGATTTTCCCACTTGAGGAAAGTGCTGAAACCGTCAATCAACCAGACAGCATAGCACCGATAAAAGAATGGAAGACAAGACGATGGGGAGGGAGTAGACGTGGTCAAAAAAAAAGTACCATGGTTGAGCGTCGTTAGCGAATCCCTGCAGACCATCGACGAAGTCGGTGGTCTGCTGCTGGTGAGCCGCTTAGATGAAGGAATGCCGAATATCATGACCATTGGCTGGGTCCAGATGGGAATCACTTGGGGGAGGCCGGTGTGTACCGTTTTGGTTAGGCCTTCCCGGTTTACGTTTGGTATCATCGAACAAAGCGGCGCTTTTACAGTGTCGGTTCCCACTCGAAATCAAAAGGAAGCGGTGCGGATTGCCGGGACGGTTTCGGGTAAAAACCTGGATAAGTTTTCCCAGACGGGCTTGACGCCAGTGTATCATTCTGACTTTTCGGTTCCTGGGATTACCGAATGCAGCATAGATATTAACTGTGTGGTGGTACAAAAAACACGGGTTGACCCTGCACACTTCAAGCCATCCATCATCGCCGAGTATTATCCGGAAAATGATTATCATACCGTCTATTTTGGCCATATTCAGAGTGTCCGTCGGACAGGTGAGTAGAAAAAGGCTATCAAGCTTCAGGTTCTTTCGTTAATTGGCGGTGCCTTTTGATTCCTTTTTTACCCGCCAAATTGTCTTAGTGCGTCAAAGGCCTTGAGCTAATTAAGGGAGTGTCGGATAATTTTTGCGCTCTCTGAGGCTTCCGTTCGGCACTGATTTTCTTTAACCGGCACTTCCATTCATTTTCCTCTGGCGGACAATGCCCCCCTGAATCCTTCTGGAGTGGGACCTCTTTAGTAGGGTTTCCCTCACCGGCTTCGCCGGCGGGGAAGCCCGCGGGACTTCCTGATCCATCTCCCGTATGGGAGTTTTAAACCGCTGGGAGCGTCGAGATTATAGACGATATATCTCTGTCTGGTTTGTCTGTGCATTCTCGATGATCCGTTTTCCATAGCTGGTAAACAACTGGTTAAATGCAGGCTCTTGGTGTATAATGATTTTGTTTTTGATTCTTGTATCCTTTGTCCAGGTTCAAACCCGGTGGCGTTTGCGGGAAAAACAAATCTGTCCCACGGTCAGTTTCGGTAAAAGTAGTTCTCTGATTAATCGCTTGATTATCCCGTTGGAGGCTGGCATCAACCAGCATGAAGCAGGAAGGAGCGATGAAGCGAAACGCTTCGTGATGAAATTGTGGTAAAAGTCAAAATAGATACACTCGCCTCTTCGTTTCATTTTTAGAGGAGTTAAACAGTCGGGGGACCGACGGAAGTGAACGGGGTAATTGAGGATGGGATGAATGTGTAAGGTTTTTAACCCTTCCACCCATCACCCATCACCCATCACTGTTTTTTACTGAGGAGGTTTGTTCTTTGAATATTTTACTGGTTTCCCCGAAGACGGTATTGATTCCAAAAAAGAAAGCGCGCTTTGTTCCTTTCCCGCAGGCCAGCCTACCTTTGATTGCTGCTTTGACCCCGCCGGAACACAAGGTGCAGATTGTCGACGAGCGATTGGAGGAGATTAATTTTTCTGGTAAGTATGATTTAGTCGGAATTACGGTCATGACCGGAACCGCTCCCCGGGCTTACTTTGTTGCTGATGAGTTTCGTAGGAGAGGGACAAAGGTGGTGATGGGCGGTATCCACCCCAGCGCCCTGCCCGAGGAGGCTCTCCTCCACGCCGATTCAGTCGTCGTCGGCGAAGCAGAGGGCCTGTGGAAACGAGTGCTGGAGGATGCGCAATCCGGAACTTTGCAACCGACCTACAGAAGTGAAAATTTCCCCTGTTTGGAAAACATGCCCTCACCCCGTCACGAACTCTTAAAGGATCGCTATCTACTCAAGCATGTTTTTCAAACCACCCGGGGTTGTCCGCACCAATGTGGTTTTTGCTCGGTGTCTACCTTCAACGGCAGGAAATACCGCCATCGTCCGCTAGAAGACGTAATTCGGGAAGTCGCAAGCTGTTCAAAGCGGTTTATCGGATTTTTGGACGATAACATCGTCGGCAACCCAAGGTATTCCAAAGAGCTCTTTCGTGCTTTGGTTCCCCTGAGAAAAAAATGGGTTAGCCAGGGAACGGTGAAGATGGCGGAAGACGATGAACTGATTCGACTGGCTCAAAAAAGTGGATGCATTTCTCTGTTCGTTGGCTTTGAATCAATTAATGAAGTCAACTTGAAAAATATGCGCAAAATGTTTAATTCCGTAGAGCGTTACAAAAAACTTGTAGAGAATTTTCATCGACATGGGATTATGGTCGTTGGTTCTTTTGTGTTCGGTTTTGATGACGATGATGAATCGGTTTTTTCCAGTACCCTTCGTTTTATCGAAGAAGCAAAAATAGATTTTGCTTCCTTCAATATTTTGACTCCCTTGCCGGGTACGGAAATCTTTGATACCTTTAAAAAAGATGGCCGGATTTTTAATTATGACTGGTCACAATACGATTTTTCGCATGTTGTATATCACCCGGCGAAAATGACTGTCGAGCGGCTTCAAGCTGGCCACCGATATTTATACAGCCGCTTTTACTCGCTAAGTTCCATCACCCGGCGGATCCCCCGCAACCTCAAACATCTATCTTATTTCCTGCCTGCCAGCCTGTACTATAACTGGGTTTCGCGACAACATAAAACCGTTCCGGAAAGACAGATAGCCTGCCAGTATTCGGTTCCTTCTGAAAAACCTTCTTCTTCCTGAGTCGGAGAAGACCATCATCGCACTTCAGCAAGCTATGCGATTAAGTGGCTTTTTGTTCTTGACAGGCATGATATATTGTTGCGAGGGTGTTAAAAGGAATGAAAGCACTGCTTGCCTTGGAGGATGGCTGCGTCTTTTCGGGTACCGCATTTGGAGCACCTGGAGAGAAAAGTGGTGAAGTCGTTTTCAACACCAGTATGACCGGCTATCAGGAAATCCTCACCGACCCTTCCTACTGTGGTCAAATCGTGACCATGACCTACCCGCTCATCGGCAACTATGGTATCAACCAGGACGATGTCGAATCAGCTTCGCTTCATGCCGCAGGTTTTATTGTCCGGGAAAACAGTCCCCTCATCGGAAATCGGCGTTTTTGCTCGACCCTCGACAGTTATTTGTCCGATCATGGTATATTTGGTCTGGAGAGGGTCGATACCCGGGCTCTCACGCGCCACATCCGAGAACAGGGGGCCATGCGGGGTGTGTTGTCTTCGATCGATCTCAACCCATCTTCTCTGGTAAGTAAGGCCCGGTCGATTCCAAAAATGACTGGATTGGATCTGGTTTGGCAGGTTACAACCCGCAAGCCTTATATCTGGTCATCGGAAGGAAAGAGGTCGATTGCCGTACTGGATTGTGGAGTGAAATTCAACATTCTTCGCCACCTTGCCCGGCGGGAGTGTCGCGTGTTGGTATATCCGGCGGACACGAAACCCTCGGAAATCCTCGACAGCCGGCCGGACGGGATTCTCCTGTCCAATGGTCCTGGCGACCCATCGGCCCTTCCGTATGTGATTGATTTTACCCGGGCGGTTCTTGGAAAACTGCCTATCTTTGGGGTGTGTCTTGGCCACCAAATCATGGCTCAGGCCCTGGGAGCAAAGACCTATAAATTGAAATTCGGCCATCATGGAGGAAATCACCCAGTGAAAGAGCTAAAGAGCGGAACAATTTCCATTACCGCTCAAAACCATGGGTTCGCTGTGGATACGGCGACTATATCCTCCTGCGATATCGAGGCCACCCATATCAATCTCAACGACAATACGCTGGAAGGCTTCAGACACCGGGTTCTTCCACTTTTTTCGGTGCAATTTCATCCGGAAGCCGGACCCGGCCCCAACGATACCACCGCGGTGTTTGATCAATTCATCTCAATGGCGGAGGACTACCGTGCCCAAAAGAACTGATATCAAAAGAATTCTGGTTATCGGTTCTGGTCCTATCGTCATCGGCCAAGCCTGTGAATTTGACTATTCAGGAACTCAAGGATGCAAGGCCCTAAAAAGTGAAGGGTATGAGGTTGTTTTGGTTAACAACAATCCAGCGACGATTATGACTGATCCGGAAATGGCTGACCGAACATACATAGAACCTCTTGTCCCGGAAATTATCGAAAAAATCATCGAACGGGAACACCCTGATTCCCTCCTGCCGACCCTGGGTGGCCAGACGGCTTTGAACCTGACCATACAACTGGCCGAGAAAGGTATCCTTGGTCGTCATGAAGTCAAAGTTCTTGGTGCCTCACCGGAGGCGATAAACAAGGCTGAAAATCGGGGACTCTTCAAAGAAGCTATGGAGCGGATTGGAATCCCGGTTCCTTTAAGCGACCGGGCCAACACGGTGAAGGAAGCCGTTTCGGTTGCCCGTCGTATCGGATTTCCCCTGGTGATCCGCTCGAGTTTTACGCTGGGAGGAACCGGGGGCGCTATTGCCTATAATATTGAGGAATTCGAGGAACTAGCTCAACGGGCGCTTGAAGCGAGTTTGATCAATGAAGTTCTGATTGAGGAATCAGTCGTCGGCTGGAAGGAATTCGAATTGGAAGTTATGCGGGACGGCCGGGATAATGTTGTGATTATTTGTGCGATTGAAAATTTGGATCCCATGGGGATACATACCGGTGACAGCATCACCGTGGCCCCGACCCAAACCTTAAGCCAGCGGGAATACCAGAAACTGCGCGATCTTTCCCTGCAGGCTATTCGAGAGATTGGGGTCGATACCGGGGGCTGCAACATCCAGTTTGCCGTCAATCCGGACGACGGGCGGATCGTCATTATCGAGATGAATCCCCGGGTATCGCGAAGCTCTGCGCTGGCCTCCAAGGCAACTGGTTTTCCAATCGCCAAAATCGCCGCCAAGCTGGCTGTCGGGTATACTTTGGATGAGATCCCCAATGATATTACCAAAAAAACTCCGGCCTGCTTCGAACCGGCACTGGATTACTGCGTGGTCAAAATCCCGCGTTTTACCTTTGAGAAATTCCCGGAAACGGAAGCCAGGCTTGGGATATCCATGAAAAGCGTCGGTGAAACCATGGCCATCGGCCGAAACTTCAAGGAAGCTCTCCAAAAAGGACTGCGCTCACTGGAACTTGGTATATCCGGTCTGGAAGGGGTGAAGAACTGGGTCTCGTTTCCGGAATCCCATCGTCGGGAGCTACTTCGGGAACATTTATCGACACCAAATCCGGAGCGCATCTTTTATCTTTGTGAAGCCTTTCGCGAAGGCATGAGTTTGGACGAGGTCGAAAAACTGACCCGGATCAATCCCTGGTTCCTGGGTCAGATTGCAGAAATTGTCGCTATGGAACGAACTTTGGCTATACAACGGGTAAGAGAAAGTATCGATCCGGATCTCCTGCGGCGGGCCAAAGAGTGCGGGTTTTCAGACCGGCAACTTTCCGGTTTGTGGAAGATGAATGAAATGGAGATCAGGAAACTTCGTCAATCGATGGGAATTCGATGTGTTTTCAAACAGGTTGACACCTGCGCGGCTGAATTTGCGGCTGAGACGCCCTATTATTACTCGACTTACGAACAGGAGTGTGAAAACCATCCCTCGGAACGGAAAAAAGTCGTGATTCTGGGCGCCGGGCCGAACCGGATCGGACAGGGGATTGAGTTTGACTATTGCTGCGTACACGCGACTTGGGGCTTGCGGGATCTGGGATACGAGACCATTATGGTCAATAGCAACCCGGAAACGGTCAGTACCGACTATGACACCTCCGATAAGCTGTTTTTCGAGCCGGTTTATTTCGAGGACGTTCTCAATATTATCGAACGGGAACAACCGGAAGGCGTTATTCTCCAGCTCGGCGGTCAAACACCGCTGAATTTGGCCGGCGATCTTCAAAAAGCCGGTGTCCGTATTTTGGGGACGTCACCGGAGAACATCGACATGGCCGAAGATCGGGATCGCTTCAGGAAGCTGGTGAGCAAGATCGGCTTGAAACAGCCGGTAAACGATGTGGCGGTTTCTTTTGAGGGAGCACTCTCCATAGCGCGCCAGATTGGATATCCAGTCATGGTCAGGCCTTCTTACGTTTTGGGGGGACGAGCGATGCGGGTAGTCTATGCCGATGGTGAATTAGCCGAATATGTCCGGGAAGCGGTCGCTATTTCTCCCGCTCATCCGGTACTCATCGATAAATTCCTGGAAGATGCGATCGAAGTCGATGCTGACGCGATCAGTGATGGAGAAAAGACAGTGATCGCTGGAATCCTGGAGCACATCGAAGAAGCCGGCGTCCATTCCGGAGACAGTGCATGCGTTCTCCCGCCGTTTTCATTGAGTGATGAAATTATGGAGAGCATAGCACATTTTACCGAATTATTGGCTAGGGAGCTTTCGGTGGTTGGCCTGATGAATGTCCAGTTTGCCGTGAAAGACGATGAAATCTATGTTTTGGAAGTCAATCCCCGGGCATCCCGCACCATCCCTTTTATCAGTAAAGCCACTGGTATTCCATTTGCCCGGCTGGCCTCCCAGGTCATGGTCGGGAGGAAGCTTCGGGAAATCGGCTTGACCGAAGCAATAAAAATCAATCATTTTGCGGTAAAAGAGGCTATTTTCCCCTTTAACCGGTTTCCGGGAGTCGACCCGGTACTCGGTCCGGAGATGCGCTCAACCGGCGAAGTCATGGGTATTGATCGGGATTTTGGAATGAGCTATGCCAAATCACAAATCAGCGGTCAATACCGATTACCTGTCGAAGGGAAAGTTTTTATCAGTGTGAAAAACAGGGATAAACGCAGTATTATATTTATGGCCAAGAAACTCAGAGATTTGGGGTTTGACTTGATTTCCACTCGAGGCACAGGTAAAGTTTTGATCAATAGCGGAATAGCGGTGGATGTTGTGAAAAAGGTCGGGGAAGGGCGTCCGAACATCATCGATCTGATCAAAAATGGGGAGATATCCTTGATTATCAATACCCCTTCCGGAGGACGCGCCCAGCTGGAATCGAGTTCGATACGCAAAGAAGCGGTGATGAGGGCGGTCTTCTGCGTCACCACCCT
>DATIKP010000150.1 GCA_035477455.1 Atribacteraceae bacterium | reverse complement strand
CTTTACCTCGGACAAACAAGCGGCTACGGAAAACATTCTCGCCAGTACTTCCATCATGGGCAATCCAAGGCTATTTTCGTTCGTCCCCTCAGTAAGAAGGCGCTTCTGAGGCTCAGGGACTCACATCCCGATCCGGATCTCATCCACAAGGAGACACCGATGCGACTTTCCGAGAAACAGGCTTCCGACTTGATCGAGATACTCAAAGCGCTTCCCGATCCCCGTTGCAAACGGGGGGTGCGCCACCGGAATCTCTCCATTATTGCCATTTCCCTTTGCGCCGTCATCTGCGGGTGCCGGGGCTATAGTGCTATTGCCCAGTGGGCAAGCCATTGTTCTCAAAAAATGTTGGAGCGTCTCTGGTGCAGAAAAAAAGCGCATCGCTATGTCCCTCCCAGCGAACCGACCATCCGGCGCCAATTGCAGAGGATTGATGCCGAGAAGGTTGATAGGGCTATCTCCGATTGGGCAGGCCGACTGTCTGGAGGAAACGCCATCGGCATTGATGGAAAAACGCTCAGAGGAGCGCGACGTGATGACGGCACGAAAGTCCACCTTCTGTCTGCCTTCATCCACCAGCAGGGCGTAACCATCGCCCAACAAGAAGTGCCCGTGAAAAGCAATGAAATCCCTGCCGCGATTCCCTTATTGGCGCCTCTTGATTTAACGGATAAAATCGTTACCGCCGATGCCCTCCATACCCAAAAAGACCTGGCACGCTTCCTTGTCCAGCAAAAACAGGCCGATTACTGTTTCACCGTCAAGGATAATCAATCCACCCTGAAAGAAGACATCGCCTACCTCGGATTAACCGAGGCATTTCCCCCCTCAGCATGAAACCTGTGAAAAAGCGCACGGCCGTCTGGAAATGAGAAAAATCTGGACATCTATCGATCTGAATAGGTATCTGGATTTCCCTTTCTGTGGACAGGTTGCCTGCATCGAACGGCATACCGAAAATCTCAAAACGGGCAAAAAACGCAGAGAAACTGCCTACCTCATCACCAGTCTCTCACCCCAGAAGGCTTCACCCAAGCAACTCCTCGACCTGAATCGCGGACATTGGAGCATCGAAAACAAAAGCCATTATGTCCGGGACGTCACCTTTGATGAGGATCGCTCTCAAATACGAGCCAAGACCGGCCCCAGAATGATGGCCACACTCCGAAACCTCGCCATCAGCCTCCTGAGGCTGGCAGAGTATACCAATATCGCCGCCGCCATCAGGCACATGGCCGCTAAACCGCATTTGGCGTTACAACTGATCGGTGCTTAAATCATCTCCCGCCTCTGCTTAATGTGCGTGCATTCGCACTTAGGAAGGCAATGGCACTCCTGCGGCTGTTTCCTTCCCCAACACCGCCTTTTACCAGTTCCTGACCTCTGTTAACGCTGAAATCCCCCTTGCCCCGCCATCATTGCTCTCATATAAAGACACTCCCCCAAAAATTGTCGCGCCGACTTTGACAGAGCCTTGGCCTTGGGTCCAGGGCTAAGTCATTCACAAAGACAAGTAATCGCCTTGATTGAAGAATAAAATAGTTCTGGTTTTTTCTTTTGCCCTATGGTATCAAGGGTCAGGATCGGAGAGACCTTGATGCCAGAAGCCCCTGACAACTTTCCTTTTTTTGACATAGTAGTCCGTCCTATCAGGCGGGATGAGCGGCAGATGTGGGACAGGCTCATGTCGGAGTACCATTATCTGGGGCTCAAGTCCCTGGTGGGTAAATCGATCCGTTATGTAGCTGAGCTGCACGGTCGTTGGTTAGCCCTCCTGGGTTGGGCTGCCTCGGCATTAAAATGTCAGCCCCGGGATACCTGGATTGGTTGGTCCCAAGCCATCCAATGGCAGCGGTTACATTTAATCGTCAATAATGCTCGTTTTCTCATGTTACCGGATATTCACATTCCCAATTTGGCATCAAAGGTTCTGAGCCTTAATCTGCGCCGTCTTTCCCGTGACTGGGTGCAGGTGTACGGACATCCGGTGCTGATAGCGGAGACCTTTGTAGATACTGGTCGCTTTACCGGAGCCTGCTACAAGGCAGCCAACTGGCTTTACCTCGGACAAACAAGCGGCTACGG
>DATIKP010000149.1 GCA_035477455.1 Atribacteraceae bacterium | reverse complement strand
CGAATTAGTCTCCAGTGATGAATACATGGAATTTCTCATCGGCAAAGGGTGTTACTACGGGTGGTATTTTACCTACGTCCCTATCGGAAAAAAACCGGATATCAATCTGATGCCCACGCCCGAGCAACGCCTATTGCTCCGTTCCCGGGTACATAAAATGCGATATGATAAACCTATCTTTATCGGAGATTTTTGGAATGACGGTCCTTATGTGGGCGGATGTCTGGCTGGCGGCCGGCGGTATTTTCACATCAACAATGTCGGTGACGTCGAACCCTGCGTTTTCTGTCACTTCACGGTGGACAACATCAAAGACAGGTCCTTAAAGGAAGTGTTCTCTTCTCCTTTCTTCCGGGCTATTCAGTTGAACCAGCCATACGACAATAACCTAATGCGTCCTTGTATGCTCATTGACGTCCCCGAAACGCTACAGGAAGTCGTCAGAAAATACGGAGCCCGACCCAGCCACGATGGAGCAGACAGCCTGCTGACGACGATGAAGGATGGAGTTGAAGAATATTCCCGGTCTTTCAAAAAACTGGCCGATGAAATATGGGAGAAAGAATACAAAGGAACTGTTTATTACAAAGACTATAAAACTGAGCGGCAGAATTATATCGAAAAACTCCACCAGGGAGATACCGCAAAAAAACACCGACCAAAGGCCGAGAAGGTGGAAGTATAGACATTCTCCCTGCAGGAGAAAAGATTCATCCGGCACCGCACCGCTCCGGCCGGCTCTTCTTCGCAGTGCCGGATGAATCGTGTCCAGATTACCAGCCGACACAGCGCCTTCCCCGCTCGGCTCTCGGATCGAATCACTCATTAGGGCCATGGTCCAGAAATTTCCAGAACCCCAGCTCGTCAAGCTTTGCCGCTTTGTCTTCCACGCTTTCCCGTAATCTAATTTTGAACAAACGCAATCTCTCCCGAAGTTCGGAGTCCTGCAAAGCTATGATTTCTATTGCTAATATTCCGGCATTACGAGCTCCGTTGATGGCGACTGTGGCAACCGGTACGCCGGCAGGCATCTGAACGATGGAAAAAAGCGAATCGAGACCTTCCATGTTCTTGCCCCGGACCGGAACACCAATAACCGGCAAAAGGGTGAGTGAGGCGACCATACCCGGAAGATGGGCCGCACCGCCTGCCCCCGCGATAATCACCTGAATTCCGCGACTCTCCGCTTCGCGGGCGTAGAGAAACATAGCATCCGGGGTTCGGTGTGCGGAAACAATCCGGCATTCACAGGATACATGAAATTCAGCTAGTACTTCCGCCGCTTCTTTCATAATCGGCAGGTCGGAATCGCTTCCCATGATGATTCCAACAAGACTTCGCTGCATGATGTTACCTCTCTTCACCGATAATGGTCACCATCTTCCTGGCCATCCCGGCTTTTTCCATGGCTTCTCCAACTCCAACACCCAAGGCAGTAAGGTGCCCCATCTTTCGGTTTGGCCTGGTTTCAGCTTTTCCATAGTAATGAATGTAGACTTCGGAAATCCGTAGCGCTTCCTCGATACCTACGATTTTTCCCCTCCCCCGATACCTTTCTTCGCCCAGTAGGTTCATCATGACCGCTGGTTTCAGTAATTCCGTACTACCCAAAGGCAGACCGAGAATAGCCCTCAGGTGTTGATTGAATTGGGAAGTCGCACAGGCTTCAATAGTATAGTGCCCGGAGTTATGGGTACGAGGCGCAACTTCGTTGACCTGCACCTCTCCATCACTGGTAACGAACATTTCTATACAAAAGACCCCGGTTCCTCCAATAACATCAGTCGTTCTTCGGGCTAATTCCAGGGCTTTTTCGGAAACGGAAAATGAAACCCGGGCCGGAACGATGGTGATACGCAGAATATTCTCCTGATGGATATTCTCAACCAAGGGGTAGACCTTCACCTCTCCATTTCCGGTTCTGGCAACAAGAGCTGACACTTCCATCTGGAAGGGAATATATTTTTCGATCAGCAAGCTATCCCGTCCCGATTGGAGATTTGCAAAAGCCCGGGGAATTTCATCACGCTTCCTGACCAGGTAGTTCCCTTTTCCGTCGTACCCACCGCGTCGGCTCTTGAGAAGAAACGGATAGTTAAATCGTTTTTCGGCGACGTGTTGTAGCGCATCCAAAGTGTCGATCGGTTCAAAATCGGGAAGATTAATGCCTTTGTCCAGTAAAAAACTTTTTTGAAGGTATTTATCCTGGATGGTTTTAAGAATGTGGGGTGATGGGGCCATGATATGGCCTTGCCCGACCAATTCAATAAGGATATCGCTGTTGATGTGTTCAAGTTCATAGGTAACAACATCGCTGAGCTCGGCCAGTGTTCGATACCCGGCTGGTTCGTGAAAACCACAAATAACCTGTTCATCGGCTATCGAAGATGCTGGACAACAAGGATCCGGATCCAGGATCGTAAAATGCAATCCCATCTTTTTCCCTTCCAAAATCATCATTCTTCCCAATTGGCCGCCGCCGACAATGCCGACTCTCATCTCATTCAAGGCCTTCTTCATGACCGCCTTCCTACTCACTTACGCTCTTGAGCAAAAAGATCCTTGCCGTCATGGACGCTGGGACCAAGCCCGATATCCGATGTCCCGACGATAATACATCTTGTCGAAACGAATCTGGGAGATCGCCTGATAGGCACGATCCTTGGCTTCCAATAAATCTTTTCCCCGACCACACACATTCATAACCCGACCTGAGGTGGTAATCGTCTTGTTTTCCTGTCGCTTAGTCCCGGCATGAAAGACCAGTACTTCATCATCAGGCCGGTTTTCAAATTGTTCCAGACCATCTATAACCATTCCGGTGTCGTAATGGCCAGGATATCCATGGGTAGCCAGAACGACGGCGAGGTTTGCTCCGGCGCTCTCTGCAAGAATTGTCTCGGATAGCTTTCCTTCCCAAATCGCCAGACAGAGTTCCAACCAATCAGTTTGTAACCGAGGCAAGATCACCTGTGCCTCCGGGTCGCCGAGCCGCACATTGAACTCCAGCACACGGGGTCGCCTCATTTCATCAATCATGAGCCCAAGATAGAGAAAGCCACGATAAAACAATTTTTCCCTGGCCAAGCCTTCCATCAGGGGTCCTATGATCTCCCGTTCCAGCCGGACCTGGACGTCTTTGTCCACTACCGGAGTCGGGGAATAGGCCCCCATTCCCCCGGTGTTCGGACCAATGTCGCCTTCCCCGATCCGCTTGTGGTCCTGAGAGAAAGGAAACATCCGATAGGTTCTCCCGTCGAGGGCCATCATCACCGTGGCTTCTTCCCCGGATAAAAATTCCTCGACCACCATTCGCTCACCTGCTGCTCCGAGACGACGTTCAAGCATGAATTCTTTCATGATGATCCGGGCTTCATCCGAATCCTGAGCGATGGCTACGCCTTTTCCAGCGGCAAGTCCGTCGGCTTTTAAAACCAGGGGGTAACGGTAATTCGATCCAAGGTATCTGAAGGCTTCGGTGCTCTGGTCAAATATTTCGTAGTCGGCGGTGGGAATGTGGTTCCGATTCATGAATTGTTTGGCGAATATTTTACTCGATTCCAGACGAGCGGCTGCCCGGTTTGGTCCGATGACCGGTAGTTTCTCAGACAGAAACAAATCAACGATGCCTTCCGCCAGGTATGCTTCCGGGCCGATTATAGTCAAATCGATTATCTGTTCCTTCGCAAATTGAAGATATTCCCGGGGGGTGGCAAGGGGCACGTTGGTGCCCAAAAGCGCTGTACCGCCATTCCCCGGGGAACAATAAAGACGATCGATTCGGGAGTTCTGGGACAATTTCCAGCACAAACAGTGCTCCCGCCCTCCATTCCCGATCACCAGCGCTTTCATCGCCAATCCTCCCTGACCTTCGTTTTTCGACCATCCCAATAAATTTTTCCTTCCAACACAAGACGGATCGCTTCGGGATAAAGGGCATGTTCAAGTTGTAATATTCTTTGGAAAAGGGTATCCACGGTATCGTCATCTTTCACCGGACAGCATGACTGGAGAAGAATGGGGCCAGTGTCTATGCCTTCATCGACGAAATGCACTGTACATCCGGTTATTTTAACCCCATATTCCAGGGCTTGACATTGCGCATCAAGTCCGGGAAATGCCGGTAACAAAGAAGGATGGATGTTCAGAAGCCGGCCTCGAAACCGATCGATGATTTCTTTCCCGACAATACGCATATACCCAGCCAGACAAACCAGTTCGGGATCTTCTCTTATAAGCAAAGCAAATAAATTTCTTTCATAGGCTTTTTTCCCGGAAAATGATTCGTAATCCAGAACGTGGATGGGAACATTGGCCCGACGGGCGCGTTCCAGAGCCGGTGCCCCCGGGACATCGCTGATCACCAGGGAAACCCGGCCAGGTATCTGGCCGGCTGCACAGGCTTCCAGAATCGCCTGTAAATTTGTACCACGGCCTGAAGCCAGGACCGCGATCTTCCGGTTATCCACTGAGAACCACTCCTTGTTCACCGGCAATGATTTCACCTATTTCCACCGGTCGTTCTCCGGCATCGATCAGAATCGATCGAGCACGATCGACCTCACCTTGGCCCACCACGACAATCATCCCGGTCCCCATGTTGAAAGTCTGCCACATCTCTTCTCCGGGAACCCTACCGATCTCTTGAATAAACCGAAAAATCCACGGAACAGATATCCGGCTCTTTTCGATTAACGCCTGGCACCCCTTCGGTAGGATTCGGGGAAGGTTCCCGGGGATGCCTCCCCCGGTAATGTGGGCTACCCCCTTCACCGGTAAAGACCGGAACATTTTCTCCAGAGAACGGCTGTATATCCTGGTCGGTAAAAGAAGTTCTGTAGCGAGGTGATGCCCATCGATCCTAGCCTCATAGGCCACCTCCGCTGCGTCCAGCACTTTTCTGATCAGGGAAAAACCGTTGCTGTGCAAGCCTGAGGAAGGCAGGCCGATGATCCGGTCTCCGGGGCAAATTGTCGAACCGTCCACAATTTTCTCCTGGTCCACCAACCCAACGACGAATCCGGCCAAATCATAATCCGAACCCCGGTACATACCGGGCATCTCCGCCGTTTCGCCTCCCAAAAGAGCGCAGTCCGCGAGGCGGCAGCCTTCGACTATCCCCTGTACAACTTTTTCCAGATGTTCCCGATCGAGCCCTCCACAAGCATAGTAATCAAGAAAGAACAAGGGCCTTGCCCCGACGCACAAAATGTCATTGACACACATCGCCACCAGGTCGATCCCGACAGTATCATGCCGATTCAAACGTGCTGCGACCTTGAGTTTGGTCCCTACTCCATCGCAGGATCCGACCAGACAGGGTTTACGCAAGCCTTCCGGCAAGCGGTAAAGACCGGCATATCCACCAATATCCGAAAGAACTCCCGAACGGGGCGCCTTTCCGACCAATTCCCGTATCCGTTCCACTGCCGACTCGGCTAATCGGACATCAACACCGCTTTTTTTGTAGGTCCATCCCTCTTCCATGATCTCACTCCAAGCCTGCCCGCTGAAAGATGGTATCCACATGCTTTAGATAATATCCATAATCAAACAGGGAATCGATCTCTTCGAAAGATAAGGTACTATTGATCACCGGTTGTTCATAAAGTACATCCCGGAAATGCCGTCCGGTCCGGTCGTTCCGGAGAGCAAGTGATGCTTGCTGGATCAGGGTATAGGCTTCTTCCCTGTTCATGCCGCGTTTGATCAATTCAAGAAGAACTCGCTCGGAAAATACCAACCCTCGGTTGTTTTCCAGATTCTGCTTCATGCGGTCGGCATGAACAACCAGTGAATCGATAAGCTGACGAAACGTCTGCAACAAATAATCGGCCAGTAAACAGCTATCCGGTAGAATTATCCGTTCCGCCGAAGAATGGGAAATGTCCCGTTCATGCCAAAGCGGGATGTTCTCCATGGCCACTAGAAGATTCCCACGCAGGATTCTCGCCAGACCACATATCTGTTCTCCGATAATCGGATTTTTTTTATGAGGCATGGCCGAAGAACCTTTCTGGCCTATTGTGAATCCCTCCTCGAGTTCTCCGATTTCAGTGCGTTGGAGGCTCCTGATCTCAACAGCAAATCTTTCGAGACTGCTCGCGATCATGGAGAGAGCCCAAATAAATTCTGCGTACCGGTCCCGCTGAACGATCTGGGTTGACACTGGATCTATTTCCAGCCCAAGTTTTTCACAGACCGACCGTTCAATAGCCGGTTCAATATTGGCGAAATTCCCCACCGCTCCTGAAATTTTTCCCACAGACACATTCCTTATCGCCCTTGTCAGGCGGATCTGATGACGAACCATTTCCATATACCAGCCAGCTAGCTTGATACCGAATGTCGTCGGTTCGGCATGGACACCATGTGTCCGGCCGGCCATCAGGGTCAGGCGATGAACGGAAGCGGTTTCGCGAATCGAATGAAGGACTTCCTGAAGGTCTTCCTGTATCAGCTCGCCCGCCGCTTTCATAATCAGCGCATTCGCCGTATCCAACATATCAGAAGAGGTCAGCCCGAAATGAAGATAGCGGGATACCGGTCCCAGATTTTCGGAAAGTGAGGTAAGGAAGGCAATAACATCGTGACGAGTGGTCTGTTCGATTTCCCTCATCCGTTCCGGCGAAATACGTATTTTGTCAAGGATTTCATTCAGAATTTCTCGGCTGAATAAACCCCTTTCCTGCCAGCACTCAAGCACGGCGATTTCTACCCGGAGCCAAGTATCAAGCCGGTAACGGTCGCTCCATATCGAGCGCATTTTCGGTAACGAATAGCGTTCAATCACAATCATTCAGCCTCTTCATCTTTATCCACCGGAGTCCCGCACTGTGGACAGAAGCGGTTTGATTTCTGAAGTGATTTATAGCATTGCGAGCAGACAGAGCTTCCGGTCACTTTTTCACCGCACTGCGGACAGAAGCGGCTGCCATAGCCCATAATCTCTCCACAGGCAAAACAGGTCAGTGAAGCCCCTCCGGGCTGAAGATTGATCAGTTCATATTCCATTGCTTCCAGCTCCTGCCCCAAAGATTCGATCTCCCGGCAATCATTCCGGAGGGTTTCGTGCTGCAATTCACCCTTCTGGTAAATCGAAAACGTCCTTTGTCCCAAATCAACAAGCATCCGGTTTCTTTCTCGATGGAAAGCGGCTATTCGCCAGCGCAATCCCACTTTTTTCCTTAATTGTTTGAGACCTGCCACTACCATACCCATCTTTTTTTCACCCTCTTTCGGTCGGTATTGTACCATATCGGTTCAGATTCATGATGATTCAGGAAATTAATGCCTCCCATGGATCTCCCAGAGAGCTAATCGTTGTCTCCGGAGTGGAGTTCCGCCCTCCGAAACAACTTACCCCGTTGCTTTTTAAGTGACATAACAGTAAGCTTGTACCGGAAAACCAAGAGAAGTCGCCCACGTTTGAAATCAAGAAAGGAGGAGAGAGATGTTGAACATTACTCATATCCTTGTACCAACCGACTTTTCACCTTTTTCCGATCTGGCAATCCAACAAGCCTCTTTTTTTGCCGCACACTTCGGAGCAAAAATAACCATGCTTCACGTGTTAACCATGGCCGAGGTCAATGCCTTGACCGCACAACCGGGAAATCCCTGGGAAAACGTAGTCGGACAGATTCAAAACACCATGCGGGAACAATATATCCAAGCCACGTATGAGATGGCGAAAGAAATCAGTGAACCAGTCCTGGAAGTTGCAGTCGGTGAGCCAGCAGAGGAAATAACACGGTATGCCGGAGAAAACAAGGTCGATCATCTTATCCTGGGAACTCACGGCCGAACCGGCTTGGCCAGCCTCTTCCTGGGAAGTGTGACCATCGAAGTGATAAAGTTGACCTGTATCCCCATCACCGTGGTCAAGTGTCCGGAATTTATGAAGTGAAAGCGATCCGCTCCTTTTACCCTCCGACTTTGTGAGATAGGAGGAGCGGATCATGTAGTTTTGCCGGCGCAGTGTCCCCCTTAATTAAGCCATCCGTGGTTTCTACCGAAAACGAGACCATTCGTTTGCGAGTACCAGGTGGCTATCCCTTCCCTGGTATACCAGATTGTCCACCCCAAAGGTATCGCGTATTTTGTCCTGAAACGTCGGGTGTTCGTGCCGGTAGATAACGCCCAGGGGAATTCGTTCACCCCATTCCAGTGATTTCTCGAAAGCGCCGATCCGATTGGTTGAGTCATAGTGGCCATCCAAGGTATAGACCCTTTTTTTATACCACCCGAAAGTATTCACCGTGTTAAACGTGACACAAGGCTGGAGAATATCGACCAGCGACAGTCCTTTCCATAGTATCGCTTCCCGGAGAATTTTGATAAGCCCCTCCTTGTCTCCGGAAAACCCCCGGGCTACAAAACCAGTATTCTGCGAAATAGCAAAACTCATAGGATTAAACGCCTTCGAAAGGCTTCCCTGCGGCTGCGTTTTGGTTACGAAACCGTCTTCGGACGTCGGCGAGGCCTGTCCTTTGGTCAAACCGTAAACCTGATTGTCATGAACCAGCACAGTGATATCCGGATTGCGCCGGATCGCATGTAGGAGGTGATTGCCTCCCTCGCCGTACATACACCCATCACCCGATTCGGCAATGACTGTTAAACCCGGATTAACGGATTTTACAGCAAAGGCGACGGGCAGGCTTCGTCCATGCAAACCATTGAATACGTTGCTGTTGAGATAATGCGGGATTTTTGCCGCCTGGCCTATCCCAGAAACGAGGACTACCTGACGGGGACTGAGAGCGAGCTGTTCCAAGGCTTCTTTCAGGGCATCCAGAATGCCGAAATTTCCACATCCCGGACACCAGGCCGTTTTTGCGTGGTTATCGAAAGCGTTGTTCATGACAAAATCTCCTTGATACGCATTTCGAGCTCTTCAACGAAAAACGGAAGGCCATTGAACGCATTGACCCTCCGGGGAAACGCCCGTCCGGTTTCCCGTTCAAGCAATCGGGCGAACTGGCCCAGATAGTTCCCTTCGACCACTACTGGATTTGGTAGGTTCCTCGCCAGTTCAACCGTTTCGGTGGCCATTGGATACAGATCGGTAAAATGAACCAGGCCGGCCCTCATACCTTTTTCCCGCAAATTGTTTCTCACCTCGTACAACACTCCATATGTCGATCCCCACCCAATGAGGGTTACATCCTCTCCTTCCAGGCATCTTGGACTCCGCATCGCTGATTTCATGAACTGTATTTTCCGCATCCGCTTTTCCTGTTGGCTTAACCGTATGGTTAAATCTTCGGTGATATGCCCCCATTCGTCGTGTTCGTCGCTATCGGCGATGACCAACCCGGGACCCGATCCTGGAAGAGCCCGGGGTGATACTCCATTTTCGGTAGGGACATACCGGCGATATCCCTGAACGGCGAGTACGGTATGGGGCGAATCAGCCTTTTCGTCGACCTGGAGATCCGGATAAGTCCATTCCGTATCCGCCAGGTACTGGTCACTCAGTAGAATAACCGGAACCTGGAAGCGCTCAGTCAGATTGAAGGCCCTGATCACTGCGTTCATGGCCTCCCGGGGTTCCCCGGGAGCCAGGACGAAACGGGGAAACTCATCGTGTGATGCATGAATGACAAACTCTAAATCCCCCTGCGAAGTTCGGGTTGGAAGACCGGTACTGGGCCCCGGACGCTGGGCATTGAGAATTACCAGAGGGGTTTCAGTCATGGCTGCCAGACCGAGTCCTTCGGTCATCAGGCAAAATCCCCCCCCAGAGGTGCCGGTCATGGCCCTGGCCCCACAATATGACGCCCCCACCGCCATATTGACCGCGGCGATTTCATCTTCAGCCTGCTCAACGAGGATGCCGTATTCCTTAGCCCGTCCGGCGACAAAGTTCAAAACACCGGAGGAGGGGGTCATCGGATAAGCGCTGTAGAAAGTGCAACCAGCCAAGACGACCCCCAGTCCCAGGGCGTCGTTCCCGTTCAAGAGCACAGAGGAATGGTCCCGGTTCTGCTGGATATCGGGCAGAAGAGCTTGACCATAAAGTTCTTGTGCCCGCTGAAAACCCTTCCGAAGAGCGTTATTGTTTTCCCTGATCACCTGGTCTCCCTTTTTCCGAAAAACTTCTGACAAATACTCCTCCATCAAGTTGATCCCGAATCCCAGGATCCCCAGCACCGCTCCTACGGCAACGATATTGGCATAAATCGGGTTTCCTGCCTCTTTAGCGATCGCCGCAAAATCAAGCGAAATGACGGATCTTGAATAGGAGGGGTCCGACTGGTCAAGCGCGCCGAGCACAAGACCTCGTTCGCTCACTTCACCTGCATGAATTCTGCAAGTCGCACTATCGAGACAGACCAGCATATCCACCTCTTTCCGCATCGCACAAAGCGGCGCATCGGATAATCTGATCTGGGTAAAAGAATGCCCCCCCCGAATCCGGGATTGGTAATCCTGAATCGTAAAGACCTGTAGTCCGGAACGCAAAAAAATCCTGGACAAGCTATCGGCAACCGTTTGGACGCCCTGTCCGGCCTCTCCGCCGATCTTGATGCTGTAATCAACCATGGTCAAGCCTCCGCTTCCAGATGAGATCAGTGAACTTTTATATCCAGGGTGTCAGAAAGTCCGTCCATTCTTCTTTCCTATAATTCTCGTCATCAAATGTAAATAGCGTGATCCAGTCCTCTTCTGCTTCCCGGACAGCATAGAGACGGTAGGTCGCGAAACCGTCCAGAAAAACGGCAACGGGAAAACCGGGAAGAGTGACTATCTCTTCCCAAAAGGGAAAGCGGATTCCCTCGTTTTTGAGAAACCCAACCTTCTGGCCGGTGATCGAACCCAGCGATGGGGTAATCTCTCGGCTCCAAAATATTGGAGAGAGATCGTCGTTGACTTTCAGTCTGAAGCAATCCCCAAAAGGAGGGAGAAGTTTCGTCTCTCCCGAGGGATAAAAGCTTATCGGACCTTCCTTAAGCCATTCCTCCTCGACCCCAAATATTCGGGAAAGCGCAAAGAGAAAAAATACGGCTATCGCTTTCTGGTTTTCCAAAACGGAGAATGTCCGATTCAGGTCGTCGATTACCGTCAAGGTTTGAGCTTTGGTATCCGAAACAAATCGTAAAGTCGACTGTTCTTCATGGAATACCCGTACACCTATGCCTTCTGTTCCGGTAAACACCTCGACCGACAAAGTCTTGCCAGCCCATAAAATATCGGCTTCAAATACTTGAGCCCTTGCCGCCAGAGAGAAAATCAGGATAAATACCAAGAACATGAAGACAAAAAGTGATTTGTCCAACGGTCCTCTCCTCCCCTCCGCATGTATCTTTTTCATTCGAGTGTACCATAGGTTTTGGGGACTCTCCCCAACATGCTTATCAGGGTTCAAGGTGTTTCCTGGCGAATATAGACGACGTGTTTCTGAGCGGAAGAGATCACAATCTTCTCTTCGTCAAAGCTTTTTTTGATCAGGTAGAGCATATCGCGCTCTACTTCCCAGTGCTCAAGGGGAGCGACTTTGAACACCAAGCGAAGGATCACTCCGGAAGCGTCAAGCCGGGCGATGCGGTGAATACCGACAAATTCGATCACTTTCTGGCTATTGTTCTTTTTATAGTCTTCCGCCAACGCCTTTAAAACCCCGAGCGTCCGGTCTACGTCCTCCTCATAGGAAATACCGACTTCCACAATCGCTCTCGTGAATCCCCGGTTGAAATTGGCGATTCGCGTGATTTCTCCATTAGGGATGGTAAACAAGGCACCGGAAAACGGACGGATATGGGTCACCCGCAAGCCGACATCTTCGACCTGACCGGTAATATCACCGATCTGAACGACATCTCCAACAGAAATACTGTCTTCAAACATCAGGAACAAGCCGGTCAGGACATCTCTGACCAGGGTCTGGGCACCGAAACCAATGGCGATACCTGCCACCCCGGCCCCGGCCAAGAGGGCGGTGGCGTCCACCCCCACCTCTCGCAGGATGGCAATCAAGGCGAAAAAGGCCACGATATACTTAATGACACTGTTTAGAAGCGGTGCCATTGTTTTAGTCCGGCGGTGGATTTCCCGACCGCTCTTTCCCCGGAACCTTAGCTTGATCATACGTCTCACCATCCAGGAAAAGATATGAATGAAGGCAATCGCTCCGGCCAGGATTATCACGATATCCAGGATTCGCCAGGCAATATCAATCATAAAGGTTGTTTCAAGAGAAGTCATTGGTTGACACCTCCCTCGCTCATGCCCCTCTATGAAGCTGGGGGGGTAGTTGCCTGGAAATGACTTTCCTTCGGGGGTATCCCCAGTGCGCATTTTCCAGCCTACATTAACCTCTCAGGGCAATGTTTCCGTTTCTTCCCGGTTGTTCCTCGGAGTTTTCAACCCCGGTGAGGTTCGGTAGGACGCAACGATATCCCTTCTTTGTCCAAAATACCCCGATGGTATTCCTGTATTGATTGAACCGAAAAGGAACCGGTTTTCAAGCGTTCAATAGCGTTTACCATCGCCG
>DATIKP010000148.1 GCA_035477455.1 Atribacteraceae bacterium | reverse complement strand
TAAGGAGACGCCGGAATGCTTGACAATCCTCATCTGTGCACCCGTCCCCAATTGCCCTCAGAAGACTTTATCCGGAGATGAAGTACGATTATGTTTTGCGCTCGACAACACCACCACAGTTGACAGGAAAGTATAACAGATATAAAATAAATGTACGTTATTATGTACGTTTGTTAAGGAGGTGCTCCTATGACCATAGTTAATGCAACAACGGCAAGAAATAATTTCTTCAAGCTGATGGAAGAAGCAATAACCACACATGAACCTGTATATATTACAGGTAAAACCGGCAATGTAGTCGTGTTGTCTGAGGAAGATTACCGGTCAATTCAAGAAACCTTGTATTTATGCTCCGTGCCTACCATACGGGAAAAAATTATCGAAGGTTTAAACACGCCTCTTGATGAGTGCATAGAGGATACCGGTGGGTAGTAAACCGTGGAAAATCGTTTATACAAAGCAAGGGTTAAAGGATAAAAGCACTGCGTGCAAAGCCGGTTTTTCCGATAAAATCAATACTCTCCTTGAGACGGTTCAAAACAACCCCCATACCGAATATCCTCCTTTTGAAAAGCTTGTCGGAGATCTGAGCGGTGCCTGCTCAAGAAGAATCAATAGGCAGCACCGGTTTGTCTATCAGGTATATGAAGAAAAACACACTGTAAAAGTGATCAGCATGTGGACCCATTATGAATAAAGCGAGGAAGGGTAAAGGGTCAGGTCTATATTTTTAACATTGCCGCTCTTATCCTCATAATACGCTTGCCGAGGCAAAATACAGTCCAATTGTTTCTTGCGCCTTTATCTCGAAGCGTATCTTTATGGACGAGCCATAATCAAAAAATATAACTTCAAAAACCCTATGTCAAGAAAATAGACCTTTGACCCCCAGGCCTGGAATGATCGGGGGTTTTTGCGTGTTAGAAAAGCCATATAAAGAGAAAAGGGGTGATTGGAGATGTTGAATAGAACAGCACAAGCGGTCTGGGAAGGGAACCTCAAAGAAGGGCGGGGAACGGTTGAATTCGGAGGAGGAGCCTTCAAGGGGAATTATTCATTCACTTCCCGTTTCGAAAACAGCAAGGGTACCAATCCGGAGGAATTGATTGCCGCCGCGCACGCCGGTTGTTTCGCTATGGCGTTCTCTGGTATGCTGGCGGAAGCCGGGTATGCGCCGGAACGAGTGACGGCGACCGCGAAAGTGAGCCTTGAAAAAGTCGAGGGAGGATTTAAAATCAGTGCCAGCCACCTCGCCTGTACGGCCAGGGTCCCGGGCATCAACCGGGAGAAATTTATGTCCATTGCGGATGAGGCCAAGCAGGGCTGTCCGGTGAGCGTTCTGCTTTCGGGCATCAGAATCAGCCTCGATGCCAGTCTCGAACATTGATCTAGTCCAGGCGCCACCCCGCCTGTAGTACGGCGGGGTGGATTTGATTTATACTTCGTCGATGGCCAGCCCCAGTGTGGATGACACGATTCTAAGTTCCGGGGCGCGATGACCGGTAACGATGATGGTATGATGGGAACTGACCCTTTCCATCATGCGGTGGCCGTCCCGGACCTTGATTACGGCCCCATTTCGGCAGTCGGAGCCAGGATACTGGGCATAACTGGTGAGTTCTCCCTCGATCACCAGCAGTTTCGCAAGCGTAGAGTCCAGCTTGACCAAGGTTACCGCCCCGGTCGGGAGACGGGCATCGATGGCGGTTGAGTGTTCGTCCACGATTGCGAGGACCGGGGGACGCAGTGTCCATTGCGTGGAGAAGCATTTGGGGAGAACACCGAGATAGCCGCAGTGGGCGACCAACAAGTGATTGTCGGGTTCGTCAACTGCGGGGAAATGGTTGATTTTTTCATGCTTCAGGGCGGCCATGCCCATGAGGAAGGGGTAGATGTTACTCATCATGAACGGTTCATGGAGGGTTTTGGCGACGAGGTACATGGTCAGAAGAGCGACCGTATCTCCCTCGCAAGCCCAGACTAGCCCCATTTCTTCGTAGAGCATATTCCAGGCCAGGCAAGGAGTCGTGTCAGAGTAGAAGGACTCATTCAGGCAGTTGATGCCCGCCGCCCGGATCAAAGGGTCGCTGGCGATTTCCCGCTTTAAGGCGATGTAAATTTTCACCGATTTATACAGGTCATCCCGGGTGATGCCTTCCGTGGGAAGGTTCCATTGCTTCCAAACCTTCTCCGCTTCGCTGTCCGGAATGATTTTTGCCGCCGCACCGAACTCTTTGAAGCTTTTTTTGATAATCGAGATTCCATAGGCCTCCTGGATACGTCTTGCACATTCGTCTTCCCACCAGTAGAAGCGCTTGAAAATACTACCTTGCATCCCTTCGCCGGGAGTATCCTGAAATACCAGGAATTTCGTGCCAGGCAAATCCCTTTTCAAGGCGAGACTCCGGATGATCTTTGCGGTGAGGTCACGGGTATAAGGAGCGAATACCGTTAGGCCCTTTGCTTTGAGATAGCTCACTATTTCCCAGTCCCACATGTTCACCGTGCCGAATTCCGAGGTCACGACCAAAAAAGGGACCCTGATTTTTGCGAGGTCGCTGATCTGTCGGTATGCGTCCCCCAAAATCTGGGGAAAAATGACGGCATCGCAATCAGGCAGGGGTGATCCCAGAGGAACCGGTTCATAAAATTCCGCATCCTGGCCAAATAAGTTTTGGAGTCTTACCAGCTGTTCCCGATAATCATCGTCCATTCCGGATTTGAAAAATAATGGAATCAATCTTGCTTTCATTGATCTTCCTCCCGGTAAACCAAACGGAATATGGGTTAATATTGATACTCATACCCCAAAGGCTGTATTTTTGGAATGCCTCCTCCGGTAGTCTATCATAGAAATCCTGGATTCATCTCTCTGAGAGCGATTGAACGATGTAGAAAAAAACCGCAAAATGCTGATATAATACATGAAAAGCCAAAGAGGTCTATGAACCAAGGAGGAATTACTTGTGAAGCCGATCCGTACATTCACTATTATTCCCTCGCTTCCGGAAGCACTTGAGCCGTTGCGGACGTTGGCCAACAATCTGCGCTGGGCCTGGAACCACGACACGATCGAACTGTTTCGCCGGCTCGACGACGCTCTGTGGGAAACCGTCTATCATAACCCGGTTCTCATGCTGGGAAAGATTGAACAGGAGAAGCTGGAACGGGCGGCTCAGGACGATGCCTTTCTGGCTCACCTCCAGGGAGTCAAAGAAGATTTAGAATCTTACCTTTCCAATGAAAGCTGGTTTTCCGGTACTCACCATACAACCAGCGAACCGATCGTGGCGTATTTTTCCGCCGAGTTCGGACTCACGGAATGTTTGTCCATTTTTGCCGGGGGCTTAGGTCTTTTATCCGGTGACCATATAAAGTCGGCCAGTGATTTAGGAATTCCACTGGTCGGGGTTGGATTGCTCTATCAACAGGGATATTTCACCCAATACCTCAACGAAACGGGCTGGCAACAGGAGGCGTATCGGGACAACGATTTTCATAACCTGCCGCTGACCCTGGAACGCAACCCCGACGGTTCGCCGGTCTATGTCGAAGTCGATATCGCCGGAAAACCACTCAAAGTTCAGGTCTGGCGAGTCCAGGTCGGACGGGTTTTCCTGTTTTTGCTGGATACCAATATTGGGGAGAATCCGCCTGAATTTCAGGGCATTACCGGCCAGCTGTACGGGGGAGATCTGGATATGCGGATCCGCCAGGAAATCGTCCTGGGTATCGGCGGTTTCAGGGTCTTGCGTGCCCTGGGTATCGCCCCCCGGGTTTGCCATATGAACGAGGGGCATTCCGCTTTTCTGGCCCTTGAATGGATCCGATATTTAATGCAGGAAAACCACGTCTCTTTTGCCGAAGCCAGAGAGGCAGCCTGCGCCGGGCTTATCTTTACAACCCATACACCGGTTCCGGCTGGCCACGACTCGTTTGATTTTTCTATGATGGAACGCTATTTCGGTCAGTACGCCCGCCAGTTGGGCCTCGATTTTAAGGAATTCATGGCCTTGGGCCAGTCCCATCCGGGACATGAAAATGACCATTTTTGCCTGACGGTGTTGGCTCTCCGTTTAGCCGCGGCGTCCAATGGGGTGAGCCGTCTCCACAGCCGAGTGAGTCGCCGGATGTGGAACCACATCTGGCCGAATCTTCCGGAAAACGAAATTCCGATCAGTTGTGTGACCAACGGAGTACACTTCCGTTCCTGGATCTCCCGGGAAATGAATGAATTGTACGAACGCTATCTGGGTCCCCGCTGGCGGGAAGAACCGGCTAATTCGGAAACTTGGAGCCGTGTCGACCGGGTGCCCGACGAAGAACTCTGGCGTACGCACGAGCGTCGGAGACAACGGCTGATCACTTTTACCCGCCGGCGGTTCCAAGCGCAACTCGAGCATCTGTCCCGTCCGAAACGAGAAAGCGAGGCGGCTGATTATGTGCTGGACACGGAAGCCCTGACAATAGGCTTTGCCCGGCGTTTCGCCACTTACAAACGGGCAACGTTGCTCTTGACTGATCCTGGCCGCTTAGCCCGGATTCTGGATGATCAAAAAAGACCGGTTCAGATTATTTTCGCCGGCAAGGCGCATCCCCGGGACGATGCCGGAAAAGAGATTATCCGCCGCATTGTGGAATTATCCCGCCAGGAGCCCTTCTGTCGGCACCTGGTTTTTCTTGAAGACTTTGATATGGCGATTGCCCGTTCCCTGGTGCAGGGCGTCGATGTGTGGCTGAACAATCCCCGGCCGCCCCTGGAAGCAAGCGGGACCAGTGGTATGAAGGCGGCGGCCAATGGCGTATTGAATCTGAGCACCGTCGATGGGTGGTGGGATGAAGTGTTCCACGACAACGATTTTACGATCAATCCGGTCGGTTGGAATATCGGCCGGGGAGAGACCTATGACGATGCCGCGTATCAGGACCAGGTGGAGGCCAATGCCCTTTACGATATTTTGGAACAGGAAGTGATTCCGCTTTTTTACGAACGGGGACGGGATGGATTACCTCGTGGATGGATCAAATCCATGAAAGCCTCTATCGCCACCCTGTCGCATTTTTATAATACCCACCGCATGGTGAGAGAATACACGGAACGGCTTTATTTGCCTGCCCTGGATCGCTTTGAACGGCTGCATGCAAACAACCTGGTCAAAGCCCGGGAACTTGCCGGCTGGAAGAATCGACTGGCGGCCGCCTGGCCTCAGATCAAAGTGCGGAAGGTGGCTTACGATGGCAATGAGGCGCTGCCGGTCGGGGAGGCGCTTAATGTACAGGCCTGGGTGGAACTGGGAACTATATCCCCCGAAGAGATCCTTGTGGAGCTGTACCTGGGGGTGGTCGATGCAAAGGGGAATTTCCGGGATCCGGAAATCATTGCCTTGCAAGCGGCTGGGCCAGACCCCCTGGGAGGGCATCTCTTCACCGGACGGACAAAACCGTTTCGGCGGACCGGCCGGCATGGTGCTACTGTGCGGGTCCGGCCCTATCATCCGGATTTGCAGACGGCTTTTCTGCCCGACTTGCTGACCTGGGCGGACCGGTTGTAAATCGTCTTTTGGCAATATTATCCTCCGAAAACGAAAATACATAATACACAGTAGCAGGGTATAATGGCCGGCGGATCGCGCATGCTTTATATAGCGTGACCCGCCTTTGTTGTTGTCGGGTGATTATTCGACCGGCGGGGTCAAGAGTGGGATCCCCTCTTTGAGGAGATAGGCCTTGAGGTCCGGAATGTGGATCAGCCCGAAGTGAAAGACCGAGGCAGCCAGCAGAACAGTGGCTCCGGCCTTCGCGGCTTCCCGGAAATGTTCAAGAGTTCCTGCGCCTCCCGAGGCCACGACATCGGCCCTGACGGCCTTGGCAATCATGCGGATCAAGGGGAGATCGAAGCCGGTTTTCGCTCCGTCGGTGGCCTTGCTGGTCGGAAGTATACAGCGGACTCCATATCCGTCAACCTGTTTTGCCCACTCCAGAGCGTCATGGCCGGTGGCCGTCCGCCCTCCGTCGATAAAAACCTCGTAACCTGAAGAAAGGCCGGGGTTGCGGTCCACATCGATGGCTACGGTAACGTGATGAGCGCCTAACTCTTCTACCAGTTCGGCGATGATTTCGGGATGGCGGAAGGCGGCACTGCTGAGGGAGACGGTGTCGGCGCCAGCGGCGATAACGGCCTCAGCGGTGGCGGAATCGCTGATTCCCCCGCCGACCGTGAAAGGTACCGTGACTACTTCCGCAACTCGGCGGACAACATCAAGCATGGTCACGCGGCCCTCGACCGTCGCGTCGATATCTAACAAAGCCAATTCGTCCGCTCCCGCTTCACAGTACGCCAGGGCACATTCCACCGGGTCCCCGGTGTCGCGGATATTCACAAAATGAATACCTTTGACCACCCGGGCGTTTTGCATATCCAAGCAGGGCATAATGCGCACTAAGTTGTCAGCCATCTATTCTTTTCCTCTCCTTCCATCCTTTATCCTTGACATAGTTCCCGGTGATAGCTCTGAAGGGAACGGACCCCGCCCCGCCCCTTGCGACAAGCCTCGATGCCCTTGGCGGAAGCCAGAGCGGCAGCCAGGGTGGTGATATAGGGAACCCGGTACCGGATGGCGGCCTGGCGTATCGAGGCGTCATCCGATTGGCCCAGGCGATCCATGGGGGTATTGACAATAAGATGGATTTCCCGGTTCATGATCGCATCGGCGATATTTGGCCGTCCTTCCCTGATTTTCAATATCGGTTCGGCAGGGATGTTGTTTTCATGGAAAAACCGGTGGGTCCCGACGGTGGCCCGGATCACGAATCCGAGATCGGTAAAGGCGCGGGCGACTTCGAGCGCTTTGGGACTCTTGACCGCCAGGCTGATCAGAACCGTTCCTTCCAGGGGCAAGGGGGGCATTGAAGCTTCTTCAGCCTTGAAAAAGGCTGAACCGAAGGTGTCCGCCATACCCAGCACTTCCCCGGTGGAACGCATTTCCGGACCGAGTACCGGGTCGACCTCAGGAAACATGTTGAAGGGAAGCACCGCTTCTTTGACGCCGAAGTGACGGAGCGGCCAGGAGTGGAGGTCGAGGCTCTCAAGCGCTCGTCCCATAATCAGTTCGGTG
>DATIKP010000147.1 GCA_035477455.1 Atribacteraceae bacterium | reverse complement strand
ATACCAGAAGAGAAATCGTGAAGAACCTGGCACCGGAGTACCGGAAGGCTACCAAGAAAGAGAAGGGAAAGATCATCGATACACTCGTCCCTCTCACCGGTTACCACCGGACGTACGCCTCCTGGCTGTTGTCGCATCATGGACGGACGGTCTTGGTGCGGGGACCCCAGGGTCACAGGTATCGGGTGGGGGGAACCATCACCACCACCAAAAGAAACCGTCCCAGAAAATACGATGCAACGGTGTTCACCTCTCTGAAGAAGATCTGGGCCATCTTTGACTGTCCCTGCGGGAAACGGCTCGCTCCCTCCCTTTGCTGGATGATCGAGAAACTGGCGCTCTCTCCGGAGGTACGATCCAAGCTCTGCTCCATTTCTCCCGCCATGGTGGATCGATTACTCCACAAAGAAAAGCAACAGTTCATCCCTTTCTCCCGGCCTTCCACCAAACCCGGCACCCTCTTGAAACACCGCATCCCGATCCGCACCTATGCGGAGTGGAACGAGAACACCCCAGGCTTCTGTGAAATGGATCTGGTCGCCCACGACGGGGGAGATCCCCGGGGTGACTACTGCCAGACGCTCGATGTGGTGGCTGTGTCCACGAGCTGGACGGAAACAGAGGCGGTGAAGAATAAGGCCCAGAAATGGGTCTTCCAGGCCTTCACAAGTATCCGCCAACGTCTCCCCCTTTCCCCTTCTGGGCATCGATTCCGATAACGGAGGAGAATTCATCAACCACCAGCTGGTACGCTACTGTGACCGGGAGAAGATCACCTTCACCCGCTCCCGTCCCGCCCGCAAGAACGACAACCAACTCTATGCCCTGTTGCGCCTCTACACCAACTTCTTCCTTCCCGTGGCCAAGTGTCTTTCCAAGGTCCGCCGGGGGAGCAAGGTCACCAAACACTATGATGAGCCAAAAACCCCCCTGATGCGGGTGCTCGCCTCGCCATGTATTGCAGAGGCTGTCAAACAGTCTCTTAAGGACCAATACGAAGAACTCAATCCCGCGGCCCTCAAAAGACAAATCGTGAAACTCCAGAACCAACTCATTGAGCTGGCAACCTGGAAAAATACCCTGAGTTCTCAACCACAGGAGGTGAATTTGGTATAGAATTTTACGTGAGGTAACGAATCCCTTTCATCAAGATTTTTACGTGAGGCATTAGGTAGCATACAGAAATTGCGGGAAGGTGGAGAGAGGGGATTTTGGAGTTATCCCCAGAATAGCGGCGGAATTCGGGGTAATTCCATCGTGGCAAGGGTTGGCAAGGCGAGCTTGTTGCCCGCTATTCCCATTTCTCGGATATGGTTATCTGTCCGGCGGCATCCACGATCAAACCGGCGATCCCGTGCGAATTCATCAGTTCCATCCCTTTCTCCGGGCCCAGTACAAAAACGGTTGTCGTGAGGACATCGGTAACCAGGGCCTTTTCGGCGACGACCGTTACGCTCATGACGGAATCGGCCGGTTGACCGGTTTGCGGGTCGAGGATGTGGTGCACTCTTCTTTTCCCCAAAAAGAAGAACTGTCGGTAATCCCCGGTGGTGGCCACCGCCGCGTTTTTGAGATCGATCACCTCCAGCCATCCGACGTCATCGCGCGGGTGTTGAATCGCGATCCGGAAGGTCCGGGGACCGTACCCCCGGATATCTCCTCCGATATCGATCAGTGCCCCGGCGATACCCTTTTCCTTCAATAGCTCGGTGGCGCGGTCCACCGCGTAACCGGCGGCGATGCCCCCCAGGGTGAGCTGCATCCCTTCTTTTAGAAATCGCGCCCGGCCCTGTTCTTCGTCAAGTTCCAGAGCCCGCCAATTGACGAGCGAGAGTGCCCGCTCCAGTTCCTCGGTGGTGGGAAGCCTCCCGGAGGTCCTTACTTCTTCCATCCACAGACCCAAGAGAGGTTTGACCGTTGGATCAAAGGCCCCCCCGGAGAGCCGGGCATAATACAGGCTTTGTCCCAGCACATAAAGGGTCTCCGGGGAGAGATCCGCCCAGGCTCCCCCCGACCGATTCAGGTTATAGATTTCACTCGCCGGATAAGTGGTCGACAGCAACCTCTCGATTCTCAGGATTTCAGCGAAGGCGGCCTCTGCCGCGGATTGGGCCCCCCGCCTATCCGGGTCGCTCGCCTTGATCGAAACCACGGTTCCCATGGCCAAACCCCTTACCTCCACCTCCTGTTCGTTTATCTCGATCCACGGCCGACGTGCGTTAAGCGTGCCCAGCGCCAGGCCCGCCAGGAGAAGGACGGCCAGCGAACCCACTATAACTTTGCGGTTTTCCCTGGTGAGCTTGGGCAACAGGAATAAAGCGGCGGCCAGACTGCTTTGGAGCGCGAGCAGACCCAGCGCCAGGCCCACCAGGCTGAAGACCCTTCCCAGGATGGTGATCCCTACGATACCGGCTCCCAGAGCCAGCAGGTGGGAGCCCAGAACGAGGTTTGCCTTCCGGGCGGCGTAAAGGCCCGAGGTCTTTATCGCCACGAGTGTCGCGGGGATTACCGCAAGCCCCATTATCTGAATAGCGCTCACGCTCCCGGCAAACGCCGGAAAAACCGGTGGAACGATGAAGCGGGCGAAAAAATAGGTTGCCGCAGCGAGTCCGCCGGAAGAGAGGATGGCGATTTTTTCTATCCTATCCGTATTCCGCTGGGCGGCTTTCTCGGATAAGAGGTAGAAGAACATAATCTGCGGCAGTATCCCGAAGAAAAGAAAGACGCGGTAGGCAAAATGATAATATCCAAGCGTCGTCATTCCGAAGAGCTCCCCGATCAGGATCTTGTCGAGGAAACTGGTGGATACCTTGCTGAGATCGCTGCCCAGCACACCCAGGGTGAACGGGAGGACTGCCCGGATTTTTCGAATATCGGGTTTTAAGCGCAGACGCTCCACGACCCGCCCTCCGAAGAGAAGATAGCCAAGGGCCAGTCCGACCAGTATCCCGTTTATGGACTCCCAGAAAAGATAAAAGAGTACCGGAAGGAAAAGGCCGAGTAGCCGTGCCCCGATCCACGCGCGGAGGTAGCTTCCGTATTTCCGGTTCGCTAGATCCAGATGAACCGTGAGGGAGAAAAGCGAAAGTCCGGCGGTGAGCAAACCGACTGCCGGCCCCAAAACGATCGAGACGATAATCCCGGCGATTACGCTGAGGAGGAAAACGACCGCTACCGAGCTGCTCAGAAGCCGGTCGTCTCCCTCCGCGGCTTGATGGGTGATCACGGTTTTACCCAGGCCGAAGGTGCAAAAGGTGGAGAGGATCGTTGCGATCGACAAAAGCCAGCTCAGGTACCCGTAGGCCAGGGGATGGATGAGGAGGGCGAGCGGCAGCCAAAGAGCGGTTCCCAGTAAATGAGAGGCCAGTTGAGCCGCTGTCA
>DATIKP010000146.1 GCA_035477455.1 Atribacteraceae bacterium | reverse complement strand
CTTTTGCAGCAGAATTACTTATTGCAGTGGAATCAAAGATGGGAACATATGGCGTTGTGACCTGGTATAGATATTAGAAGGAGCGATGGGAGATAACCGCCGTGCGGGTCTGTCCATGATTCTCGGAAGAGGGATGGCCTTTTTCGGTCAATGGGTCGTGATGGGTTTGCGCTTCTTTAGGGTCTCTTCTTGACCAGATTGCCGGAAATCGTCATCCACTTCACCTCCTTCCCCCTTTGGGAAAGAGAGTTGCCCAGCCGCTTTGCAGGAACATAGGGAACGGGAGGGTCGCTGATGTTTGCGCAGACCCGTATGCACACAGAGACACTAAAAGATTATTTTGATCGATTGGCCGACTGTTGGGATGAACGGGTCGTTCACGACGGCTCCAAAATACGCCGGCTTTTTTCCTTGTTCGAGATTCCACCGAATGCCCGTATTTTGGATGTGGGTTCCGGTACCGGAGTACTGATACCAATTTTTCTGAAACGACTGGGAAGGGCAGGCCGGATAATCGCACTCGATTTCTCGGAAAGGATGCTCCAGATCGCTCGGGAAAAATTCGGCAACCGGGGGATCAAGTATGTATGTGAGGACGTGGAAAACTATGAACCAGGAGAGGAATTTGACGTGATTTCCTGTTATTCGTGCTTTCCACACTTTCGAAAACAAAAGCGCCTGTTAATGCGAATGGCTGGTTGGTTGAGAGCGGAGGGGTGGCTTGTGGTCATGCATTTGCAAGGTCGTGATCAGATCAACTCCCGGCATCGGGAAGCGGATGATGCGGTACAAAAGGACTATCTTCCACTAGCCGGTGTTGTGGCGGCATGGATGTGGGAAGCAGGTCTTAGTCCAGTCTTAACTGTCGATACCCAGGAACTCTATTTTGTGGGCGGAAAAAAAATTTGTGCATCAGTGAAACATTTCTGTCAGTCAACTTGTATATATAGGTAAAGGCAGGTATAAGCTCGAAAATCCCCCTGGAAAATTTATAAAACAGATGTTTGAATATTGACAAGAAAAGAATATTGATGTAGAATGGTGGCCGAAGTAGGATAGGAAGCTTTGACGAAGCAGATCAATAAAGTATCTTTCCCCTCCTTGCATTGGTCGGAACTGGTTCGAAAGGACTGGTTCCGACCAATGTTTTTCATGGTTGCTTTCTCCCTTCATCAGTCATTCCGTGGACAAGAGGCTTCAGACGGGTATTGAGATCGGTCAAACCGAAGGCTCGATAGTACTTGTCCATGGACCGTTCGATTTGCATGAGGACCATCTCTTCTGGTTCGTACCCATTACGAGTCAGATTCGCGTACAGCAGGTTACGGGCAGCGAGCACCTGGGGCGTGGACCAGATATACCGGCACCCGGTCTTGATCAACCAGGCCTTTCGTTTCGGAGAGAGATCGCAGAACCCAGTGGATCGTTCTTCATCCTGCAGCCATTTTTTCCACCGGCCACTTTCATAAACGGCGTTCTCCAAAACATCAAGGATTTTGGAAAGACGAACTACCTGATGGTTGCGGTATAATTTTTCCTCGATGATACTGAGCTGGACCAACGCGTTATATTCTTCTTCGGTAAACTCCGGACCGACGTTGGCTCCGCCTATCCCCGAGCGTGGATAATCCTCTGGATTGTCCACGTAGTCAGTATAATGTCCTTTGATGAAAGATCCGTAGGCGCGGGCTTTATTCACCAGAATTTGGGCCAAAGGGCCGTCAAAAAAGGTTGTGTGGAGGTCGGTCCCCACCTTTCCCACTACCAACACCGGCCAAACATCATCCAGTCCCTTTGCCGTCAGTCCGGCCTGGAGGCCGCCGAGAAAGCGGTCGAACACGGTTAGATCGGCCAGGCCGCCATGCACTTCTTCGGTACCCACCTCATAGGCAATGGGTGGCAGCTGTTTCGACCGCCGGAATCGCTCGGTATGTTCGATCAATTCGATGGTCCGCTCGACGACTCGTTCGATAGGGATATTGCTTCCCGGAGGAAGGGTCCGCTCGACGGTCGGATCGACATGGATCAAATCATAGCCTGCCTCCACTGCCGCCTCGAAAGACTGTTTGATCCAAGCCATGGAGCGTTCCAGCGTCCAATTTTCGATTGTCTGCAGGTCTTTCAACCAGGGACCACCATGGTCGACAGCAATAATGATCGGGCCCTGATAATCGATGGTCTCGGCTTCCTGCTTGATCGTTTCTGCAAATTCGAAATGGTTCAAACCGGTATATCCGCCATCCAGGTCAACCTGGTTGAGGGTGGCAGCGAATTTTATTGGAGCATTGGCCCTTTTAGCCGCACGCAGGGAAGCCTTAATCACTGCTTCTGAGTTAGGGCAAGCGGCGAACAGGGTCGCCGGTGTTTCGAGCTCTTTGATGGTTCTGAGCAGAAAGTCACATAAAGGGATCTTCCGCTCCCGGGCCATTTCCCGAAATTCACTGCTATCCACTGCTTGACGAGACATCATGGAAAAATCCTCCCTGGTTTGTTTATGCGAGCTTGCAATGAATGCTCCACAAAGAACTTCTCAATTGCCTCAACTACTGTAGCTGCCGCGGTATCGGCGGTCCGGCGGCTCGCTCCCGCAATGTGCGGGGTTAAGATCAGGTTGGAAGGAGTATCGACAAAACCGGTGCTGACCTGGGATTCGTCCCAAAAGGTATCCAGCGCGGCTCCGGCAATCCATTTCTCCCGCAGAGCCGTTTCTAAAGCGGTTTCGTTCACCAGGCGCCCTCTGGCTGTATTAATAAAAAGCGCGGTCGGCTTCATCAGGCGGAATTGTTTCCAGTCCATCATATTTTCCATGCCTATCGCGTACCGCAGGTGCAAGGAAACAATATCCGAAGTCTTCAATAATTCTTCAAGGTCGATTTTTTGCACGTTCGATTCAGCCATCGCTTCCGCACTGACAAAAGGATCATATGCGACGCACTCACAGTGAAAGGGAGCCAGTAAGCGGATACAAGCACGGGCAATATTCCCGAAACCAACAAATCCAATCCGTTGTTCGGAAAAGGGTGGATAAGCGTTGTCGTACCGGTAGTAAAAATTTTGGGTCCAGGCACCCCTTTTATAGGCTTCATGGGCCGCAACGATGGACCTGCGTAAGGCGATCATCAGGCCCACGACATACTCCGCCACTGCCTCAGTGCCTCGGAATGGGGTAGACACCACCGGAATTTTACGACTCGCGGCAAAAGTAACATCGACATTGACCGGTCCGCTTCGCAGGCAACCGATAATTTTCAAGTTCCTGGCGGTTTCGATCAACCGCCTATCCACCAACCCGATGTGGGTAATAATTGCCTCGCAGTCTCGAGCTTCTTCAATGGCCTCTTCCGGATAAGGGGTATATTCCTTGCATTCCCCATCATAGTGGAAAGGAATCTTGGGCCACTCGGTGTTAAAATATTTTCTTTCAGTTTGCAACCAAAAGGGCTTGTCTTGAACGGCTTTTTCCATGACCAAGGGGGTGCAAAAGAAATCACTGAGCACAATAACTTTTTTTTTCCCCATATTCCATCTCCCACAAGCAAACGGTTGAAGGGTATCATACTACCAAGCTAGGTTAGTCGGGGGCCTCAAGTCAGGCTCCGGTTCAAAGCTTTTTCCAAAACAGGCCACAGTGACACCTGCCGTCTCGTTCGACACTGCCCATACGGGTTTCCAAACATGGGCAGACATTTTCCTGAATATTATCGATCTTACAGGGGCAGTAAAAATCACCGAAACGCTCCCGTTTCTTCAGAAGGCCTTCAACGAGAGGGTCTTTCATATCATTGAAATGGTATCCCCTGAGTCGCGCGAAATTGTCCATCCTTTGTCTGATTTCCGTTGCCGGTTCCATGCCCGCGGGACGGCTCAAGAACCAGTTTCCCTGGGATTCCTTCATGATCAGAATTGCTCCGCAAACCGGACATATGGTGGGTTTTCCGGCGGCCTTTTCTTCCTTAATAAGAAAGGAGACCTCGCAAACCGGACACAGTATTTTTTCTCTCATTTATCCAGCGCCTCCCCGATGCGCAGCTCGTCGTATCCGACGATCACATCTTCGTCGATGACGATGACCGGAAAAGCCCTTCTTCCCGACAAACGCTGTACTTCCTTAATTGCGTTCTCTTTTTCGTCTTCGCGCAGGAGATCAATGTCGACGCTGTTGTATGAAATATTATGGTCGTCAAAATAGCTCTTGGCCATCCGGCAAAAAGGACAGGTGCTGAGGGCATATACCATAACATATTTCATGGCAGTCAACTCCTTTTTATTTTTCTTATTATAGCAGGGGAGGAAGCCCCCACGAACAAGAATGATTTCCCTTCTTGATTACAACTCGATTCATCGATCCCTATTCCGACCTTGTCTTGTTGTTATAAACAGTTCCGCGGTTCACGACGGATGTGGAATACGCATGCGTGAAAATTAGGAACGCGCAACACTCGTGAAGCTCCCCGACACGGGGATGTATCTATAATCATTTCGACCTAACCATTACAAACCGCAGACAAGAGAATTATGAACGATCACAAATTATGATTCTACTGCAATAAGTAATTCTGCTGCAAAAGAACGAAGGAAGCCTGGGCCTGAGTTGCCTAAATCAGCCGCCGAAATCACCGCATTTTCGAAGTAAATATGCCAAGGACGGCCTTTTCAGCAGCACTGCAACCGGACGTGGTCATTGATGCGTGTGAGAAAATGCCAGATGAGGCGGGGCTGATGG
>DATIKP010000145.1 GCA_035477455.1 Atribacteraceae bacterium | reverse complement strand
CAAAGCTCTTCGCCTAAAGGCGAAGGAATTAGACCTGGCACTTGGAAATTAAAACCCCCCTACTCACGACTCACGACTCCCTACTCCCTACATTTACAATGGAGGTGAAAACCATGGACATCAAGGTGGAGCAACTAACTGACACCGAGCGGGAACTACGCGGGGATCGACGGGTGGCCGATTTGGGAGTGCGATGTATCCCGGTTCGATTGGCATTATGACCAGACTGAAGAATGTTTGCTCTTGACCGGAGAAGTGACCGTGGAATCCGCAGCGAGGCGGGCCGTCATCAAAGCCGGGGATTACGTCACCTTTCCACGGGGGACTTCGTTGTGTTTGGGATGTGAAGCAGCCGGTGAGAAAACACTGTCGATTTGTTTGATGGTGTTTGCCTTTGTTTCAACTTCTCATTCCGCCGTCGAAACAAAGCCCCGGAATATTGCCCTGGATCACAATCCGATCGTAGCAGGCCAGTACTCCTTTGATCTTGTCTTTGTAACGCTCGGTAAGTGACATCGTACATCCCCCCACGTCGCTACATGATGGCACTAGTTATTCGACATGGGGTTCATAAATCCTATTGGTTCCGGCTAAGCCGGGTTAGGGGGTGGCGAGATTTTCCTGTTCATGGTCTGTTTTTTGCGTGAGGCTTTGCCAGCGTTTGAGCATAATCGACAGAACGCTGATATCAGAAGGGGTCACCCCGATTACCCGGGAGGCCTGTCCCAGTGTCGCAGGACGAATGTGCCGCAGGCGGTCTCTGGCTTCTGAAGATATCCCCGGAACAGCTTCGTAATCAAAACCATCCGGGATTTTTTTGTTTTCGAGGCGCTGAAGTTCGACCAACATCCGGCTGTGCCGTTCAATATATCCCCGGTAACGGATCTCGATTTCCACCGCTTCGATTACCGCCGGCGACAGCGAAGGGCGAGCCGGATCGCAGGAAGAGAGATCCCGGTAGCTGATCCGGGGACGCATCAGGAGCGATCCTGCTTTTTCCGCTTCCTGCAGGGGAGAGGTTTGGCACATGGCGAGACGTTCATTCAGAGCGGATGAGGGGGTTACCGTCAGAACGTCCAACCGACGGATTTCGTTCTGGATCATCTCTTTTTTCCGCTCGACAAAACGGTGCCGCTCTTCCGAAACAGCGCCGACTTGGTAGGCGAGTGCCGTCAGTCGTCGGTCAGCATTGTCGTGACGGACCAGCAAGCGGTACTCCACTTTCCCAGTCCGCAGACGATAAGGCTCCACTACACCCCGGGTAACGAGGTCGTCGATCATAACTCCTATATAACTCTCGTCACGCCGCAGCGTCAACGCCGCTTTCTTCCGCGCGCTCAGCGCGGCGTTGATACCCGCCAGGATTCCCTGTCCGGCGGCCTCCTCGTATCCGGATGTCCCGTTGATCTGACCGGCCAGGAAGAGACCGGGAACCAGTTTGCACTCCAGAGACGGGGTGAGTTGGGTGGGAGGTACATAGTCGTATTCGATTCCGTAGCCTGGGCGGACGATATGGGCATGCTCCAGGCCGGGAACGGAGCGAACGATTTGGCTCTGGACCTCTTCGGGAAGGGAGGTGAAGATCCCCTGGACATACACTTCGTTGCTCCGCGGTCCTTCCGGTTCGAGAAAGACCAAGTGGCTGGTCCGTTCCGGGAAACGGTAGACCTTGTCCTCTAAGGAAGGACATTCACGGACCGGTGAGGAATCGGCCAAGCCATATAGGAGAGGAGACCGATGAAAATTCTTTCGGATAATATCGCAGGTTCTTTCGTTGGTCCGGGATAAAAGAATCGGAGCTTCCTGGTAGACTCGGGGGATTCCAGTAAAGGAAAAGCAAAGCGGTTCAGGATCGCTCTCCTGCCGATCGAGTTGAGAGGTGTCGATAGTCCGGCGGTCCAGACGGGGAGGCGTGCAGGTGTTCATCCGGGAAAGGGTAAGACCCAGTGTTCGGAGGGAAGTACTGAGCTTCTGGGCTGGGAACTCACCTTGCCGGCCGGCCGGGTAGCTGACTTCGCCCAGCTTGATGACCCCGTTTAAAAACGTTCCGGCGGCTATGACCACCGTGGGAGCCGAAAAAAACGGGCCATGAAGGAGCCGGACCCCGGAAACTTGACCGGTGGAGCCGGTGATGATCTCCGTCACCTCCCCCTGGTAAATAAAAAGGTGGGAGAGCTCTGCGAGCAAGCTCCGGATGGCCAAGCTATAGCGATCCCGGTCGGTCTGGGCCCGCAGGGTTTGTACCGCCGGACCCTTGCCGGTATTGACCCGCCTGAGATGAATCGTTGACGCATCGGTTGCGTGGGCCATCAGTCCTCCCAGGGCATCGATCTCCCGGACCACGTGGCCTTTTCCCGGCCCACCGATCGCCGGGTTACAGGGCAAGAGGGCGATGTGGCCGATGCTTGTCGTGACCAGAAGAGTGGAACAGCCCATCCGGGCCGCGGCGGCAGCCGCCTCGCAGCCTGCGTGTCCACCGCCGACCACGATGACCTCAAATGCGGTTTTCATCACATGCGCTCCGGAATAGCACCCTGACTTACCCTGTACATAAAACGGTGATCTGTGGTGGGGAAGGGTGAATAATTTTCATGCTTGATGTCTCAGACACCGTCAGGTTCACTCCTCTATAAAATTACGCTTTCGTTTTAAGCCTCGTTCCGAAAGCCGGTGAAGGGCATTGTCGCGTGTGGGTATTAAATCACAAAATCAGAAAGGAAAAAAGACCGGTAAAAAAAAACGTTTGTGTTAAGATGGCCAGAGACGACTCAAGAGGGGTGAGCGGTTCCGCTATGGATAATCGGTATCTGCGGGTAGGATTTCTGGTGATCACCCAGGTTTTCCTGGCTTTGTTCCTGTTGCTTATCCCGACGCTTTCGCCGATATTGCAGGAGGAGTTTAACTTGACCACTGCCGGGATCGGCGTCCTGACTACGGCCCTCTTTGCCGGTTTCGGTGTTTTCTCGTTTCTGGCCGGACGCCTGAGTGACCGCTTCAGCTTTGAGCAGGCTTTTGCCCTGGGGCATCTCACGCTTGGAGCGTGTCTGTTTGCAGCGAGTTTCAGCGGTTCGGCTCGAGAACTCTTTGTCATTCTATTCCTGTGTGGGTTTGGGGATAGTTTGATCAGTACCGCATCGGCCCGTTCGGTCGTGATCTGGTTTCCGAACCGGGGCCGGGCGACCGCCAGTTCCATTTACAAGGTTGGATTTCCACTGGGTGCCGCCCTAGCCGCCTTGCTGCTGCCCCCTGCCGCCGTCCTCTTCTCCTGGTCCTGGGTTTTTCGCTTGGTCGGGATCGCCCTGGCCCTCTGGGGGTCTTTAGTTTTCCTGGTGTTACACGTAGCGGCCCCGTCGGATGGGAAGACAGCGAAGATAACCCGCCTATCGGGTAAGACTATCCCCCCTTCACACAAACGCGGTGTTTAGCTGGCCGGTCTGATAGGGATGTGCGGTATCATTATTCAGTATTGTCTGACCACATACTGCATTATTTATCTCAACAGGTACGGGGGATACTCCCTTTTTTTCGCCGGACTGATTCTTTCCCTGATTCAATTCTCCGGGGTTATTAGCCGGCTTGTGCTCGGTCCGGTCAGCGATTTCGTCCTCAGGGACACCGCCCGGACTTTATTCATGGTTTTTTTTCTCATACCAGGGGGCATTCTTTTATTCTTGCAACCGGGCAACCTTTACTTACTCTATAGCGGGGCCGTCTTACTGGGCATTTCCGCCGTCGGTTGGGCGCCGATCTGGTTGACCCTGATGGCGGAAGCCGCTCCGCCGGAGCATGCCGGCTGGGCCACCGGGGTGGGTTTTGCCATCAATTCCCTGGGCGGACTGATCGGGCCTCCGCTGTTCGGAGCCATCGCCGATTCACCGGGCGGGTTTCCCCTGGCCTTTG
>DATIKP010000144.1 GCA_035477455.1 Atribacteraceae bacterium | reverse complement strand
TTCTCCTTAGCGGTAATCTCTGGGACTTTTTTTTCAAGCCACTCCAGTTCTACTTTTAATTGCCCTGTCTGACGGTATAGCTCTGCTGCAAGCTCCTCTCTATCCTTATCACGATATAACCCTCTTGTCCGAAAAAATCGCAGGTAGTTCTTCCAGCGGCTTCTTCTTCCATTGCCCTATCTGGTTAGAGTGAGTTCCATATTCACCAGCGAGCTGTGCTGTCGTCTTTTCTCCCTTTGCTGCTTCAAAGGCTATTTTTGCCTTTAATGCCGCATCCCGTGATTTCGTTGTTCCACTAAATTGCCCTGTCCAGTTTTTGGGGAGTATTATAGAACCGCCATTGAGATAAAGGGACATTTTAAAAGAATCTTGACACTTACTTGCGTCAAGGCTCGTGTCTCCAATGAAGAGGACAGAGACTCGACAATCATATTGTCAGGGGGTACAATAAATAGGTAAAAACGGGTCTTGTGTAACGACGCGTTCAAGTCGATGAGGGGAACCCAGCGTAAGGGAGGAGATGTCCGCAAAACGACAACCGCAACTTTCCATTTTCCCTGTTTTCCTGAATGGTTAGCCTCAGTGGCTTCATTTTTCTTATAGGTTTTCGAGGAGTAGTTTCTTTTACGCCGAAAACCGGGAAGGAAAATTTTTCAAAGGGAAAGGGAAGGTGACATCTATGAACGAGGAACAAAGGTATGCTCAGGCAGAACGAGCGGCACATTGGCTGACCGATACATTGGATGAGTTAAACCGCCAGGCAGGGGCCTATCGGGAAATGGTCGAAACCCTGCAGGAAGCCAAAGGCAGCCTCCGCGACCTGGGAGGATCGCTGGAACTGACTTCCTCAGACCTCCAGAAGCTGCTAGGCCGTTTTGAAACCCTGCAGAGCGGCGAATTTGTGGAACATGTCGATGGTCTTTCCCAGCATATCATGGTCGTCCATACGACCCTGGGGGAAGCCCTGAACCGCATTAAATCATTCACTGACCGCTACGAAACAACCTACCAGTCTATGCAGGAATCCAGCCAGACGTTCCTGGAAGAGGGAAAGGGTTTGCGGGGAGAAATCCAATCTTTAGCCGAGTCGCTTCCCCGAGAGAGTGAACGAGCCCTCACCCGCCTGGAAGAACGCTGGAGGGAGGATCTTTCGACGCTCGATGGTGTTTTCCGGAAGACTTCCTCCTCCTTCGAGGAAATGTTCCGTTCCTTTGAAGAAAAAATTTCCGGTATTCAGGGGTTCCTCGACCGATTCGTTCCCCAGGTGCGGGAAACGCTGGAGACTCTAGACCGGAATCTGCGTGAGGCGACGCAAGGCGTGAGTGAGCGACTTCATGCGGATCGGGAAGATCTTTTTGCCCGTCATGTCGAGGAAAATCGGCAAATTGTCACAGCAACTGAGGAGAAGATCCGCTTCACTGGTCAGGAATTGACCAGGAACCTTGCTGAAACTGCCCGCCGCACCCGCGAGGAATGGGAAATTCTTCTAACCGAACGGACTGAAGCAGTGCGATCCGGTTTTTCAGTCATTCAGGAAGAGATCGAAAAAGTCCAATTGAGCCTTCGGGAAGAGAACGAGAAAAATTTGCGGGAAGGTAAGGAACTCCGCGAGGAGATTGCCCAGGCAGTCGAGCAGATTAGCGTTTCCTACCGGACTTTGACCGAGGGACTGGAAGAGGTTCGCTCCAAGCTTTCGGAAATGACCGGTACGATTGTCGGTGATTTTCGAGAAAAATTGGGGAACACTCTGCGGGAAACCGAAAAAGAATGGTTGACACATATCGCCGCAGTTCGTGACGAAGAAATTGAAAAACTCACTACAACTAAGCAAGAGATCCTAACCGCACTCGGAAAAACCCACAAAATCACCCACACCAACTCCATTCTCCTGATCGCTACCCTGTGCATTTCCGCTGCGGCATTGATTGTGACCTTTTGGAGATGAGGAGAACGATCCATTGCGATAGACATTTGCCCGATGGCGATATAAGTAGCGTATACGAGTTAGTTTGATAGAGGGGAGTGGATATCAATGATAATAGACTGGATTTGGGTTTTGATTCCGTTGGCGGGCATCATGGTGGCAATCGTTGCTATCTACACCGAACATCTTCAGAAGCTCGCCATGATCGAAAAAGGATTGAATCCTGATGAATTGAAGCGGACCTCCCGGCCGGAAGATATGCTTCGGGGAGGGATCATTGTTGCGGGGATCGGCCTGGCCTTCCTGATAACCCAGCTTGCGGGGAGAATGACTAACTGGCTGTACCTGCCGGGATTTATCCTCTTGTTTATCGGCCTGGCACTGGTCCTTTTATATTACTTGCCGGAAAAGAAGAAAGAAGAGAAAACCTGAAAACTTACACTATGAAACCTGATGCGCCCATGATCGACACCAGGGTACGTCGGGTTTTGGTATGTTCCGGTCTCTGGTTGGTGGCTATAAAGAGATCGTCAAGGGCAATTTGTCTTTAGAGAAAATCATTACTTGGTTAGGGGACAGCCGAAAGTTCTTCTCCTTGTCTGGCGGGACTCATCCGTGACCGTTTGACGGAGTTACATCGCTGTTTTACTTACGAGGGAGGGGAGGGAGTCGCCCAGTCCGGTGCCTGATGGAAGCGAAATCCGGTCTTGAGAAACATTCCGTTGCGGTATTCTTCGAAGGGTTGGCGGAGATTGCTTTCCGTATTCATCACGATGGGACCAGACCAGGCGGCGGGCTCACAGAACGGCTTTCCGGCGATCAGCAGAAAGCGGAGCGGCCGTTTCCGGTTAGGATCAAGACGGTTTTACCCCTATTGTAGAGAATCACGTGTTCAGAGAACGACAGGTGGGTGTAATCGGGAGCGAAGAATCCCTTTCTTCCAGGATGTAGACAAAGACGGTATGGCTTACCGGGAACGAGTGTTCTATGCTGGAATGGGGCGGGAGAGATATATCGTAAAACTCCGGCTCACCGGTGATTCCTTTCACCGGTCCCTGGACGCTTCCCATCTCCCCGCTGATCACCCGAATTCGGGCTCCTGTTTCCAAGTCGATGGTGGGGATAGCCTCTTTTTTGATTTCCCGATACTGTGGCGGGGCCGTCTTTCGTGCCGAAGGCAGATCGGCCCACAGTTGAAGTCCCCAAAGACGGCCATCTGTCTCTCCCCGTGGCATTTCCTGATGGATGATCCCGCTTCCCGCCGTCATCCATTGGACATCGTACACTTCAATGACTCCCTTGTTGCCTAAGCTGTCCCCGCGTTCTACGTTACCCTGCAGGAGATAGGTGACCATTTCGATACCCCGGTGGGTATGTCAGAGGAGTCCTTTCCGATAATCCGCGGGATTGTCCGAGTGAATTCGTCAATATGTTATCTCCTTCCGGGGTGGCCTCGAAAATGGTTAGGAAGCTTTGGCTGGAACTGTGGCCCGCCGGGGGAATTACATGGATGTTGACTGAGAAGAGTAATTGGGTCACCGGGCAATCGCCTGTCAGGTTGTTTCCTGAAACTGAGCCAAGACCCGGGCCGGAGACCCGGATCCTCCGGATACAGGCAATAGACCGATGAACAGGGTAAAACCGTGAGCCGGGAGATATTCTAGATTGGTAAGGTTTTCCAAATGGTAACCGCCTCGTTTGAATAAAGCACTATTGGAAAGAAAATCCTCGTCAAAGCCCGGATCGATTCCGGGGGTATCGATACCCAAACCAAGACAGTCGCGTTCCTCCATCAGGAAGACGACTGATTCTTCACCGAAGCCGGGATAATGCCTGGTTTTGGTCTTGGTTAGGCCAAAGTAACGGGCCGGTTCGTTCCATCTTTCGCTCCAGCCAGTCAAAGTTAGGACATAAGAGCGAGGAGGGATGGGGAGATGTGTAGTTTCCCAAATCAGGATATCCTTGATGGTCAGGACATAATCGGGATTGGCAGTACAGGCTGACCGGATATCGAGGACTACGCCGGGTGCGATCAGGGCTTCCGAGGGAACCGCCTCGGCGGTGAGTCCGCCGGGGACGAAATGGGCCGGAACGCCGAAGTGGGTCCCGGAATGTTCACCGACTGTAAGCTGGTTCAGGAGAAAGCAATTTTCCTCGACGGTGGCCAGGGTGGTGATTTCGATAAGCGGGTCTTGCGGCCAGACGGGCATCGCGACGGTTATAGGATGACTGAGATCGACTGTTTTCATAACCTCCTCCCTCCCGGTCGCCGGGTCAATCCTGTAGACGGAAGAAACACGACTTAAACGATGGCAGGAATCGATGCCTGACCGGTTTTCTTGAAGCGGCCTCCCCTTTCATTTGGGTAACGGAGGAAAGAGGTAAGCCTGGGCGATGTGCTTATAACCTGCCTTAACAGTAATAACAGGCCGGTTGAATCCCGCACCTTTCGCTTCTGTTTACTATATCAGATACGAGTGGAGACGACATTCCTGGAGGAGGGAGTTCGCGGTCATCCGGGGTCTTGACCGTTGGCGGTTGATCGTTCCTCATTTTCCGGTTTTGAAGAGCGGGGACCTGTGAATTAAGAGGTGATATTCCGCGGATAAAGAATATTTTATGTTAGCAGAATGAGATTTGTCGCTGTGGACAGTTTTTCCACAAAAACCTACAAAATCGCCTGGGCGTATTGACTGGTAGAGAGAAGAAAGGGAGGTGATCACGCATGGTCGTGCAGGCCGGTGAGCGGGAATTCTGGGTGGTGGAGGACATCTGTTTCTACCAGAAACCGGATGGTACGGTCTGGTTGAGATTCGACGGCCGGGAGATGTGCCTGGTGCCCCGACAACTTGATGAATTGGGGCTGGAAACCAGCCGATTTCACTGGGATAGTTTTCGCCGGGCCTACCGGATGGAAAACAACGAAGGAATTTCAGTAAAGTTATAAAAATCGTTTGCCGATTTACCGAGAATAAACGCGTCATCCTCCAGCCTCATTTGTTATAATTATGCCCATTGATGCTCGGGTAGTCGATCAAAAACAAAAACATCTCACTTGGGAGGAAACGGCACATGAAAACAGGATTGGTCATGGTTGTGGTGCTCACCCTTATTTTTGCTCTGTTGGCTGGCGGAACGGTATTTGCTGAAGAAACGATACTGATCGGATTACAGGCCCCGCTCACCGGCAATTTCGCTATTGAGGGGAAGATGGCCCGGCAGTGTGTGGAGGTCGCCGCTGAGTTGATCAATGCCGCCGGGGGCATCAACGGACGGATGCTCGAGATCGTGATCGCTGATGATGCCAGCAATCCCCGGGACAGCGCCCTGGCGGCACAACGACTGATTACCCAGGGTGTGGTCGCCGTGATCGGCAGCTATGGGTCGGGGGTCACCGAACCGGCTGCCGACCTTTATGATCGCAACGGAGTGGTTTCGGTAGCCTACGGTGCGACTGCTGTGCGTCTGACCATGGACAGGAAGCGTCCTTACTTTTTCCGGACCTGTGGCCGAGACGATTCACAGGGTGAGTTCTTTGCCAAATTCGCAGTAGAAGTGATGGGTTGGGAGCGGATTGCCATCATGCATGACAACCAGACCTACGGACGCGGAGTAGCCGAAGAGACTCGCAGGTTCCTGGAACCGTATATAGCCGATGGTCGGGCGGAGATCGTCTACTACGATGCTATTACCCCCGGAGAACAGGATTACAGAGCGGCCCTTACCGCTCTTCGGGAGAGCAATCCCGATGTTTGGTATTACACTGCCTACTATCCGGAAGCGGGTCTTTTAGTTCGTCAGGGCCGGGAAGCGGGAATCACCATTCCCTTTGTAGGGAGCAACGCCGTTCCCAATGAAGACTTCGTCAGGATCGCCGGGATTGAATTCGCCGAAGGAACCCTGATGACCCAGGAGCCACTTCCTCAGGATTTCGATACGCCGAAATCCCAGATATTCCTCGATGCCTACCGGGAACGCTTCGGGGATATTCCCTCCTCGCCCTGGCCGGTCTATGCGGCGGATGCGCTGTTCGCTTTGGCTCAGGCCATGGAAAATACCGGATCGACCGATGCCGATGTGATTGCCGCGGAGATGCGGGTCATGCAAAACGCGGAAGGAGTCACCGGTCCGATCTTTTTCACCGAACGCGGAGACCGCAAGGATATACCTTACGCCATGTACGCATATAACGCCGAAGGCCAACTCGAATTTTTCCGACCGTAGTTTTTTAAGAGAAAGAAGCCGGGGGTTGCCGTGGGGATATTTGTAGAACAGCTGATAAACGGTTTGGCTGTCGGTTCCTTCTATGGCCTGGTAGCTTTGGGCTATTCGATGGTTTACGGGGTTATGAAGTTGATCAATTTCGCCCACGGCGACCTTTTTACCTTGGGGAGCTATCTCGGATACACCTTCCTGGTCTGGGCGACTGGGTGGATAACCCTCAGTGCCGGCGCCTGGTTGGGCATGGCCGCAGCGATGGCCTTCGCCTTTGCCGGGATCGGATTGGCTGGTATCATGATGGAGCGGGTGGCCTACCGGCCGGTGTATCCGGCCGGCCGCCTGCCCTTGGTAGTTTCGGCCCTGGGGATGTCCATCTTTATCCAGAACGGAATCATGGCCCTATGGGGACCGCGTTTCCAGGTGTATCCTAGTGCGCTGGTTCCCACCGCGTTCTTCGAAATCGGAGGACTCAGAATTACCTTCCTTAAAGCCTTTATCCTTATTCTCACGTTCCTGGTTATGGGGGTCATCTACTATATTGTGGAACGAACCACCTTTGGGGCTGCCGTCCGAGCCTCGGCCCTTGATCGGGAGACAGCGACACTTCTGGGAATCGATATCCGGCGGGTGATCTTCTTCGCCTTCGCTTTGGGACCGGCCCTGGGCGGCATGGCCGGGGTGATGAACGGAATGTATTACCGGTCCATTACTTTCAGTATGGGATGGAATTATGGTCTGAAAGCCTTCACCGCCACCATCCTGGGAGGAATCGGAAACATTCCCGGGGCGATGATCGGAGGATTGCTTTTGGGAATTATGGAAACCATGTTTGCCGGCTATTTTCCGGGAGGAGGAGCCTGGAAGGATGGCTTCACGTTCCTGGTGTTGATCATGGTCCTGATTTTCAGACCTACCGGCCTGATTGGTGAAAAAACGGCGGAGAAAGTATAGGAGAGGGGAGATGGGAACTACCGAAAGACTCGTTCGCAGGATCAACTACGCCGCCTCCAGCCCCAACAGGGTTATAACCGGTGACAACGGTACACCACGCCAAAGGATCAATCCCTGGGCGTTTCCGCTTCTCGCCGTGCTGGGTCTCGTGATTTTCCCCTTTCTTCCCTTCATTAACAACTACTGGATCGATGTCGGTTTTTTTGTCGGTATTTACGGGCTTTTAGGACTCAGCCTCAACGTTGTGCTAGGAGAAGTAGGTCTCTTTGACTTGGGACATGCCGCTTTTTATGCTATTGGAGCCTATACTACCGCTATACTGAACACCGTTTTTGGGGTACCCATTTTGATTCTCCTGCCCTTGAGTGCCCTGGCAGCCGGAGGGTTTGCCTATCTGGTCATGTCTCCGGTAATCCACCTGCGGGGTGATTACCTGTGTATCGTAACCATCGGTATCGGTGAAATCGTTCGGGTGGGGATTATCAACAATCCCTGGGGGTTGACCAATGGTCCTAACGGAATAACCGGAGTGGGGAGTCCGGCCATAGCCGGGTTTTACCTCCAGACACCCACTCAATTTTATTTTCTCATCTGGATCATCATTGCCCTGGTAATTGTAGGACTCATCAGACTGCAGCGCTCCCGGATCGGCCGGGCCTGGAACTATATTCGGGAGGACATGGTAGCTTCGGAAGCGAACGGTGTGGATGTTCGTTCGCTGAAGCTTTTGTCTTTCGTGCTCGGGGCGGCCATAGCCGGAATGACCGGGACGGTATTTGCCTCCAAGATGATGATCGTTTCCCCGGAAAGCTTCCTGTTCATGGAGTCAGTCCTGATGTTTTGTATTGTCCTCTTGGGAGGCCTGGGCTCCATTCCCGGAACTCTGGTGGGGGCGGCCACCATCGTGGTTTTCCCGGAGGTATTCAGACAGTTTGCCAGTTTTCGGCTGCTTTTTTTCGGACTGGCGCTTATGTTCATGATGATCTTCCGACCGGAAGGCTTATTACCCCGCAAGAGAGAGGGAGTCGGTTTTGGGGGATTGGGCATCCGGGGGTTGCCGGAGGCCGAAGATTGGTTGGTGGAAAAGGGAAAGGGGCTGGCTCACCAGAAATTGACACCATGCCTGGCCCAGGTCAAAGAATCCAGAAACTATCTGTTGGAAACCCGGGGAGTGACCATGCGTTTCGGAGGCCTGACCGCGGTCAACTCTTTCGATCTTTCGATTTATCCCGGGAAAATCACCAGCCTGATTGGACCCAATGGAGCCGGCAAAACCACTCTCTTTAACGTGATAACTGGAATTCACCGCCCGCATGGCGGTTCCGTAGTATTTGAAGACCGCGACATCACCGGTCTCAGGCCCCACACCATCGTGCGCCGGGGAATTGCCCGAACCTTTCAAAATGTCCGGTTGTTTCCCTCACTGACCTGTATCGAGAATGTGATGGCCGGTCCGCACTGCCATGCCCGGAGTGGAACTTGGGCGGCGGTATTCCGTACGCCCGCTCAGATGAAGGAAGAACGGGAAATAGTAGAAGTTTCTTCCTTCCGGCTGTACCAGACCGGTTTATGGCCCTATCGGAACGAGTTGGCTAAAAACCTTCCTTATGGAAAACAGCGGTATTTGGAAATCGCTCGAGCCTTGGCTACCAGCCCCAAGCTCCTTATCCTCGACGAACCGTCTTCCGGATTGAATGATCGGGAATCGGAAGAGTTGATGGAATTGTTGCAGGAGTTGACCGGCGAGGGATTTACTCTTCTTCTGATCGAACATGACATGAATGTGGTGATGGGAGTGTCCGATTGGGTAAGCGTAATGGACATGGGACAAAAAATCGCGGAAGGACTACCGCACGAAATTTACAATGACCAGCAGGTGATCGAGGCCTATCTCGGGAAAGAGGATGACTTCTGAATGGAAACCTTGCTCGCAGTGGAAAACCTCTGGGTTTCCTATGGGGTGGTCGAAGCCCTGCGGGGGGTAACCATTGAGCTTTCGCGGGGCGATATCGTCGCGGTCCTGGGTGCCAACGGAGCGGGAAAAACCACGCTCCTGAAGACCATTTCCGGTTTGTTGGTCAGCCGGCAGGGACATATTTACCTGCGGGGGAAAGACATTCATTCATACCTTCCTTTTCAATTGGTTGGGTTGGGGGTCGCCCACGTTCCGGAAGGCCGCCGAGTTTTTGCCACCTTGACCGTGGAGGAAAACCTAACCCTGGGAGCCTATGGAGTGAGGAATCTTCCAGCGGGGAGAGAGGTTGTCAAGACCCGGGAGTGGATTTTCAAACTCTTTCCCATCCTGCGGGAACGGCGTCGTCAGTTTGCGGGGACCCTGTCCGGGGGGGAACAACAGATGCTGGCTATTGCCCGGGCCCTGATTTCGAAGCCACAGATTCTCCTGATGGATGAGCCTTCCCTGGGTCTGGCTCCCCGTATCGTCCAGGAAATCTTCCGGGTGATTCGCGCCATCCACGAGGAAGAGAACGTGTCCATACTCCTGGTCGAACAGAACGCCCGTAAAGCGCTGGCCGTCTCCCGCTATGCTTATATCCTGGAGACCGGACGCATACCCATCCAGGGAGAATCCAACTCCCTCAAGGACGACGAACGGGTTCGTGCCGCCTATCTGGGTGGTTCCCGACTCAGGAAACAATAAAATACCTCATTCTTGCTCGAAGACAGGTCCAGGAGACCCATGCGTTTTATCTGGCTTTATGCCCACACTAGAGAGAGATACGGTTCCGCTCACTTCCCGCCGCTTGTGCTGGGTTGCCTGGAGAGGAGGCGGTTCTGTTTTGCCCAGTAGTAACGGTACATTGGACCCCCCTGGGGGGAAAAGGGCCTCGACTCGGATTCGGCAACAGCTCGTCCGATCATTTTCTGCTCCTGATTAAAGGCATAGTTCAGCAGTTCTTCTTTTTGCCTGACTGTTTGCAAAACCCGGGAACGTTTTAACAATTCTCCTTCCAGGGCATCCCGTTCGGCGAGAAACCAATCCAGGTTGTCGAAACACTTCCCGAGAATTAACCGGTGAAAATGTTCCCGTTTCATCCAAAATGCCGCGGCTTGAGCCAGAGGACCGGGTTTTTCCTGTTGGGCTGGGGAAACGGTGGTAAAGTGAAAGGGCTTAAAGAGAGAAATACAGGGGAGAGAACTACCGGTGTACCAGGCGCGGGCCCCCGATTGGTCCATTTCGGCAACCAGGCTGCCGGTGGTCTGAAAAGAGAACGGCCCCCCGGCATGCATGCACAGACTCTGATAGGTCCGGTGCCGAAAGAGCTGTTCCGCATCGCGGGGCGCATGCCAGCGCAGGAACTTCATAACCTGGTGTGCGGTCAACGGTTCTTCGTGATTTTTCAGGAAGTGGGCGCTGAACCGTCGCCGGGCTTCTCCCCGGGCGATCCGGGTAATCAGGGCATGTTCCCAGGTCTTCTTGAAGTCGGAGAGTTCTCCGTTCCTTTTTCTCCAAAAATTCGCCGAGCATTCATCGTAGTCGTCGTGCAGGATGAGCGCGTTGGAAATGGCCATGCAACCATTGACCCGCTTGGTCGCCCAATATTTCCCAACTGTTTCCAGCAGCCAGGCCGATGAAGGATCGGCGATCAAAAATGAGTTATCATACCGCAGTTTCCGGCTGTAACCGCAATTTCCTCCCTGACCGTAGCGCTCCAAAAGCGAGACGATCACCTCGACCGCTTCCCGGGAAGTACAGGAACGCTCCAGGGCCAGGCGGACCAGGTCCATGCCCGTAAGTGCCGGTGGTCCCGGGCGTGAGCGGGTAAAGAGCGCTTCGTTGCCTAAGGCGACTGCATGCTCGTTTACCCCCATTTCCGCGCCCCACATCCAGGATGGCTTGATCATGAAGATATCATAAGTGAGGGGGACCTGGTCGATCGTGATGTAGGTGCAGCGCAGGACGGTTCCTTTTTTGTGTTCCGCGCGGCCGACTCTGGTAGGAATGTTCGGTTCGTTCGGTTCCCGGTCGCTATTTTTGGCGAAGATCGTAATTCCCGTTTTTTTGTATTCCGGCAAGACAACGAGCGTATCGCACATGACCGGCTCCTGTGATAAGACTGGTTCCTGATCTAATTATATCCCAAAAATTTTTTAAGCTAAACACCTCCGAGTCGACCAGTCGGTGTCCGACGGTGGCGAAGATGAAAAATCTTTGCTTCAAGTCCCGTCCGGTTGTGTTACAATAATCGGGGGTGTTGATTATGAAAGTAGTTTTTGGGGTGAGTCTGGTATTTTTATTGTTTCTTACGGTCGGCTTGGCCTGGGCGGAACCGGAGGATAAAGAAAGTGCCCACTTGGAATCCTATGTAACGCCTTGGTCCGATATTGAACGACTGGTGTCCGTGCGGGAGCACGAAGCGGATGAGCAGGGAAAATTGATGATATCCGGGGATTATTCGCTTTCCTATAAAATCGTTTTTCCTTCCGAGGAAATACTTAAGGAGCGACTTTCATACTGGACCGATCGACTGAACCTGGCCCTTACCTATCAGATCAGTGATCATTTGAAAGTAGGTATACACTTGAAAATAACGGATATTTTTATAGATCCGTGATCCTGTTTCTTAAAGCCCGATGAAACAATTTTATGATACCTTTCATGCTTTTATCGGACCGGTTACCTTGGTTATGGAGGAAGAGATAGTAAAGGGGATTTTCCTTCTCCCCGAAAGCTGGGACCAATACCAGCTAAGGGGCGAGACGGAGTTGGTGCATGACCCTATCCTTCTCCGGGGACCGGTGGATCAGATGCGAGAATATTTTCAGGGGAACCGGCAGGTGTTCTCTTTTCCCGTATTTCTTGAAGGACCTGAATTTACCAGGCAAGTCTGGCACGCTGTCTCCAAAATTCCCTACGGTCAAACCCGAAGCTACGCTGAGATTGCTTCTGTCGTAGGGAAGCCCACCGCCTGCCGGGCCGTGGGACAGGCCAACCGTAGAAACCCCCTGCCGATCGTGATTCCCTGTCACCGAGTGATCGGGAGTAAGGGCCAGCTCGTCGGGTTCAATGGCAACCATACCGACGTAAAGCAATTACTGCTGGATCACGAGAGAAAATACCGGTTCTCCTCTGTAAATCAATCCCATCCTCGATTTTCGTGCTCGATGCCGTCGGCCCCGCCGACGGGTTAACTCCTTGGAATTTACTGAAACCCTCCCCCCGGCAAGAGACTGGATTACGTAGGCCTCCTTTGTCTGAGCGGTGCTTCTTTTACTCATCTTGTTTCCGGACAGAACCGTTTTTCATACCCACGGTAAAGTCTCTGCGTTTCGAAATAGTTTCCCCTGCAGCGGGAGAAATCCATCACCCATCACTGTCTTATCTGGAAGAATCTCAGGAAATAAGTTCGACCAGGTCCCGATCGGCCAGTACGTGTTCGATGGGCACCATTTGACCGTCAAATTTTCCAGAGCCCCAAACCCGGGCCCCCCGCAAATGACCGGCGATGTCCTTATGGATGGATTTGGCTAGGTCATAAACGCTGGAGCCCTTCCGGAGAACAAAAGGCCTGGAGAGGTCAACTGGCTGGCCGGGAGGCTTGCTGTAGACCCGAATGATATTGCTCAATTGGAAGATCTTTCCCCTGAGCTCTTCAATATGGTCGGGGTTCGTTTTAAAGGAACACCCCAGGATTTCGAAGCGTTTCCCATAAAAATCGCGGAATATGCCCAATACCTCCTGATCCAGTTCGGTTTCGCACTTGTTGGCCAGAGCCAGGGACTGGAGCGGGTGCCAGGAAGATGTTGGGAGCGGTGGCTTTTCGAGGGAGATTTTGCTGTTTTTCAGAGCGCTCAGCACGACTTCGAAATCTTCCAGGATCCTTTCGTTTTGGACATCGATCACCACTAGGGCGGCATTGACCCGGCGCAACGCACTTCCAAAGTTCCCCTCGATTTCCGGGAAGCCAATCGGAGGAAAATCGATCAGTTGAATCTGGACATCCTCGTACAGCATCATCCCAGGAGTGGGGATGCGTGTGGTGTAGGGGTACGCTCCGATTTCCGGCCGGGCGTTGGTCAGGCAATGCAAGAGTGTCGACTTGCCGGTGTTGGGCGGTCCGATCACGGCCAACTGCGCTCCGCCGGCTTTTTCCACCAAAAAGGGGTCAAATGTCTTTCCCCGTTGGGTTTTCCCATCCGGGGCCGTTTTTTTAAGTTTGGAAATCCGGTGTTTGATGTCCGCCTGCATTTTCTCGGTTCCCTTGTGCTTGGGAATAACCGAAAGCATTTCTTCCAGGCAGACTAATTTTTCTTCCCTGGTTCGGGCGCTTTTATACCGTTGTTCGGCTTCAATGTACTGGGCACTGAGGTTGGCCGGTATGAGAGTCTCCCCCCTTTTCTGCCTTTATTTTATCATGATCTTTTCATTTCTATGTCTCTTGCCGGTTCTGCGATGGTGGAAAACGATGAATCTGCATAGAAGCTTGACGTCTGCGCTTCATACCGTTACCATTATCGGAGACACAAGAAGGAACAGATTGTATTGAAGCAAGGGAGGAATGAAAATGGCACGAAAGGTTGGTCTCCTCACAGGAGGGGGGGATGCACCGGGGTTAAACGCGGTGATTCGCGCTGTGGTGACGTCAGGAATTAAAAAGGGATTTGAGATGATCGGTTTCCTGCGGGGCTGGAAAGGGCCTCTCAAGGGAGACACCGTTTTGTTGACCCTGGATGATGTGTATGACATTCATCGCCAGGGTGGGACTATCCTGAATAGTTCCCGGACCAATCCCTTCAAAATCGACAAGGGTCCGGAAACGATTTTCGAAAATTTGAAAAAGCACGACGTCTATTGTCTGGTGGTCATCGGTGGAGACGATACCTTGGGAGTTGCCCAGAAGCTCCATGAGATGGGGATGCCGGTGGTGGGTGTTCCCAAGACCATCGACAACGATGTAAACGCCACCGATTTTACCTTCGGCTTCGATACCTCAGTGAACATAGACATGGAATCGCTCGACCGTCTTCATACCACCGCCGCTTCTCACGAGCGGGTGCTGGTGGTGGAAATCATGGGACGGAACGCCGGATGGATCGCTTTAAACAGTGGTGTGGCTGGGGGAGCACATTTCATCCTAATTCCGGAATTTCCCTATCCCTTGGACGAACTGTGCGCAGCGATCTGCAAGCGCTATGAAAGCGGGAAGCGATATGCCCTGATTGCCGCGGCGGAAGGCTTCAATGATCCGGTCCTGGAGAAATACATGAAGTTTGAAGAAAAAGACGCCTTTGGCCATGTGATCTTGAGTAAGGGGATGGGGATTGTTCAAGCGCTGGCCAAGTACATCGAGGAAAAAACCGGCTTGGAGTCGCGGTATATGGTTATAGGTCATTTACAAAGGGGTGGGGAACCTTTTGCCTTTGACCGGGTTTTGGGAACTCGTTTCGGTCTTCGGGCCATGGACCTGGTGGAGAGCGAGGAATTTGGATTCATGGTCTCCCTGCGGGGTGATGAAATTGTCAAAGTGCCTCTTTCCGCTGCTCTCGGAGTGTTGAAAAAGGTTCCCCTTGAACGTTACGAAGAAATCAAGCTCTTTTTTGGATAATACGTTCCCTGCGGATCGGCCGGTTTTTCTGAAATTTAACGAAGGGCAAAGACATGATCAGTGTCTGGTGTAATCAGGTGATCGGCGGTTGTGGGTTAGCGAATTTTAGTAGTGGCACAGTGTTTCGTTGCCGAGTGGAGGGTGAGCGATGCGGATTATTGCGGTAGCCAATCAGAAGGGAGGGGTCGCGAAAACAACAACCTGTATCAACCTGGGAGCTTCTCTGGCTCAATATTCCAGACGTATTTTGATCGTCGACATGGATCCGCAAGCCCATTCCACCCTGGGACTGGGACTGGAACCCCATGAATTCGACCGCACGATACTCAACGTTTTGGAACCTCCCCGTAGTCCATATCATATGGAACTCAAAGATATCATCGTTCAGACCAAAACCCCCAATCTTTATGTGGCCCCCTCCAATATCGACCTGGCGGGAGAAGAATACCGCCTGATTGACAAGCTGGGTCGGGAGGATTTTCTCAACTCCGGAATTCAGCGCAGTCAACTCCCTTTTGATTATATTCTGATTGATTGCCCGCCTTCTCTGGGGATTTTGACCATAAATTCGCTCAAGGCTGCCCGGGAAGTGATCGTTACGATTCAGCCGCACTATTTCGCCCTGCGGGGGATCGAAGAGTTTATGGAAACCATTGAACTCATGCAGCAGAATCTTAAACACGATTTGGATGTTTATGTCCTGATCACCATTGCCGATGTCCAAACCAAACTTTATCAGGAAGTGATCAAGGCTTTGGGTGCTTATTTTGAAAACAAACTTTTCAGGACGGTGATCCGCAAAAATATTGCCATTGCCGAATCGTCCAGTTATGGTGTGCCGGTTATCGAATTTGAACCTCAATCAACCGGGGCTCAAAACTATCTTTCTCTGGCCAAAGAGGTGATTGAACTTGAAAAAGAAAAGCCTAAAGAGGGGCTTTTCCGAAAGAATTGATTTTAAACGGGAATTGATTCGGGACACCACACAGGGTATTCCTGCTGATGTGGACCGGGATCCCCCGCCTGTGGAAAAAAAACCGGCCAGCCGAGCGAGCACCAAAAAGTCGGCTGAGAAGACCAAAAAAAAGCAACCGGAAGAGCGCCTGGCGATTATTAAGGTCGTTGGGATCGGTGGAGGAGGAAATAACGCGGTCAATGAAATGATCAATGCCGGTCTTGCTGGAGTGGACCTGGTGGCGATAAATACGGATATACAATCCTTAAAAAAATCTCTCGCTCCAGAGAAGATTCAGATCGGAATCGGTTTGACCAGAGGCCTGGGAACCGGAGGAAACCCCAAAATCGGTGAGGAAGCGGCCAAGCATGACCGTGACGCCTTAATGGGAATGCTTGAAAATGCCGACCTTGTCTTCATTACCGCTTGTATGGGTGGCGGAACGGGAACCGGAGCCTCACCGGTTATCGCTGAGCTGGCCCGGGAATCGGGAGCTCTGACGATCGGCATAGTGACCAAACCTTTCCAATTTGAAGGGACCAAACGGAAGGCCCAGGCTGAAGAGGGAATTGAGAAATTACGCGGGGTCGTGGACGCCTTGATCGTTATCCCCAATGAACGACTCCTTCAAACTGCCCGGAGGGAGACCTCTTTCCAGGAGGCTTTCAAGTCGGCCGACTATATACTTTTTCAAGCGGTGCGGGGAATCACTGACCTGATTTCCTCCGCTCAGGATATCAATTTGGATTTGGCCGACCTGAGGACTGTACTCACCGGAGCAGGGACGGTTTTGATTGGGATCGGGCATGGACGAGGGAAAGAAAAAGCCAAGCATGCCGCGGAAGAGGCCATCTTCAGTCCGCTATTGGAAATTTCCATTAAGGGAGCCCTCTCGGTTCTCCTGAATATTACCAGTGGTCCGGACATGACCCTTCACGAGGTCACCGAAATCATGGAATGTGTACGAGGATCTGCAGGAACTGAAACCGATGTTTTATGGGGTAGCCGGACAGACCAGAACCTGTCCAATGAAGTGGTCGTGACCGTGATCGCCACCCGTTTTCAGAATAACGAGGAGGCCAACGGGGAGCCTTCTGGTGAATTCGATGAGGTGATCGATCCAGGAATTCTCTTTGGAGATGTTCTGGAAATACCCGCTTTTTTACGGGATGGGAAGAAGAAACCGGCGGGAAATCCTCCGGTGCTGGATGAAAAATCTCAGGGAGGGAATGCCTTTCCGTTTTTCCGAAGAATGAAGGGAGAATAAACATGGCTTTAATCAATGGAAAAGTGTTAACCAGGGAAGAAATATTAAGGAGAGTCGGAGATATTTCTCAGCTGGGAGGCGTACGCTCTTTCGAATACAATGATGGTCCGGAAAAAGGTGTGCGGGCCGTCGAAGTCAACTCCGGCGGCGGTTTGTCCTATACCGTTCTTGTTGACCGGGGAATGGACCTGGCATCGACTTTTTATAAAGGCGTGAGTCTCTCTTGGCGTTCGGCAACCGGCAACCTGGCCCCCTCCTTTTTTGAACCGGCGAAACTGGGGTGGTTGCGGGGTTTTCACGGAGGATTGATGAACACTTGCGGATTGAGCTATGCCGGAGCACCCGGGATTGATAAATCAACCCTGTTGTTTCTGGACGAAGAGGAGTTCGGCCTGCATGGGCGAGCTTCTTACATTCCGGCCTCGAATGTCTATGCCGACGGGCTCTGGCAGGGCGACGACTACCTGATCACCGTCTCGGGGAAGGTGAAAGAAGCGGTAGTGTTCGGTGATAAATTGGTCCTCTTCCGGAAAATATTCACACGACTCGGCGAGAAAAGCATCCTGATCGAAGACGAGGTAATCAACGAAGGCTGGCAGGATACCCCGTGCATGCTATTGTATCATATCAATGTCGGATATCCGATCCTTGACGAAGGTAGTGAATATCTGGTCCCTGTAGAAAAAACGGTAGCCCGGGATGCGCAGGCCGCCGACGGCGAGGCGGAGTGGAACCGTTTTCACGCACCGCAGAAGGAGTACTTTGAAAAAGTGTATCTCCATACCCCCCGAACCCTGGCGGACGGAAACGGAGCGGCTCTCCTTCTCAATCAAACGATGGAACTCGGATTTTATGCCAAATTCAATACCGATGCCTTGCCCTATCTCACCCAATGGAAAATGCTTGGGGAAGGCGAATATGTCTTGGGTATCGAACCGGGCAACTGTTTCCCCCTGGGCCGGAAAGCGGAACGGGGAGCGGGTCGACTGGTCGTACTCAAGCCCGGTCAGAGCTGGAAGGTCCGTTTGGAACTCGGGGTGGTGGACGGTACCGCCGAAATCGCTCAGTTTAGAAAATACATGGGCTTAGCGTGAATGTTCCCCGGTACAACCAGGAATAATAAAAGTAATTCTCCAATACTTTCTTGATATAGTTTTGGGTTTCGGCAAAGGGGATGGATTCCACGAATTCATCAAATTCCCGGGGGAGTGTTTCCAGCCAGGAGTTGATGCGGCCCGGCCCAGCGTTGTAGGCGCAGATGGCCGGGCATATCCTTCCTCCGTACTTGTCCACAAGGTATCCCAGGTATGATACGCCGATAGCGATGTTTTTCGCCGGATCGAACAGGAGAGAATCGTTCCAGGTCAACTCCCTCCCCGCATTACGGGCCATCCGTTCCGCCTTCCAGGCCCCGGTTGAGGGCATGATCTGCATGAGACCAATTGCTCCGGCGATGGAAACCGCGTCATATTGGAAAAAACTCTCCGCCCGCAAAACGGAAAGAACCAAAAAGGGATCGATTCCTATAGACTCGGCCAGTGGTTCGATAAGGTCAAAATAGAACACAGGATATATTCGTTCCTGAATGTTGCGGTACGGTCGGGAGAGCATGCCTGATAACCGCATGGCTTGGAGAATGCTGCGCCGATAATTCCCCCGGCGGGCGGAAAGCTCAGAAAGCGCCCACCAAGTTCCGGCTTGTTCCGGATTTAGCCTTTGATACGCGCGGAGTTCGATTTCCGCCCGGGTAAGATACCCGAGCCGGTGAAGAATGGTGTAGCGTTGCCAGGTCGAGCTGCCCGGACCGGTACCGAGGACCGGCTGGAACTCGGAGCGCGCCGGAAACGAGGAAGGCAAAGTGGGCGACATGCCCAATGATGGGGCTTCCTGCCAGGCACGCATGAAATAGTAGTCAATGATTTCACTTTCCAGAATCCGTTCGATATACATACGGCCTGTCTCATCAAGAGAGGTTTTTGCCAACCAAAACAGTGCCCGGTTTTGTTCTGAGGGGAAAGCGATCATCCGTTCCAACCATGGGCGTCCCCGGTTCGTCTCATTCCGGCGATGATAATGCCAGAAGAGATTCCAGAGAAGGTCGGCACGCCGGGGAAAGGTCTCGATCATCCGTTCCATGACCTTTTGGTACGTGGTTACATCACCCAGAGCCTGGTGACAGAAGGCCAGGTTTCGATAGGTATTGAATAGGTACCCGGAATCCGGAAAACGGTCGATCAGGGCTTGGTAATGCTCGATAGCGGCCTGGTAACGGGCTTTCCGCTGGTGAACCACGCCCCGGTAGAACAGGGCATCGGCAGTGTTGTCGAGAATCGGGAAACGGAAAAGAATTTCTTCCACTTGGTCAAGGTCGTTGGTGTTCACCGCGATCTGAATGAGAAGCAAACCGAGATCTCTCCGGTGGGCTTCCGGAAAAAAGAGGGGGTCCAGAGCTTCGGTCAATGACAGCGCCGTTTCCCAGTATCTCAACTGCGAGAAAAATTGACCGAGCTGCAGCCGCTCATCGGGGGAAAAGTCGTTTGGAGACAGGTGCCCCAGGAGAGCAGAGGCCATTCTCCTGGTCTGGGTAAAGGTTTGAGCATCATAATCGATATAGATTGACCGAAGAAGTAGGGCTGCCTCCGGATAGCGTTGTTGTCTGAGAAAGATATCATAGCGCAGATGTTTGGCCGACAAGCGGTCCTCGGAATCGTTGGCGAACTCAAGAGCCTGGTCTAGAAACTGTTGGGCGCTGGATAGGTCGTCAATTTTCTGCATGGCCTTAACGATTTTCAGCGAAGCATGAAAACGCAGAGGAGACTGAGGAAAGCCCGTGAGCAAGCGGTCATAGTATAACTGAGCTTCGGCGAACTTTTTCCGCTCCAGTCGGTCCTCCAGGAGGAAAACCAGGAGATGGTCGCCGAGTAGTGTACGTTCATCAGTGAGGAAACGGTCTACCGCGGCCACAGCTTCTGTAAAGCGGTCTTTCTTGAGAAGCGAGACTACGGTAAGTACCGCAACCTCTTCAGGATAGTGGAGGGCATATTCCGGGGAAGCGGCGAGAACGGCAAGCACCCGTCCATGGTCGCCCGTCCATAAGGGATTCAGCAGGTGGGAAAGAAGAGGTGGCTTTTCCTCGGCGAACCCCGGGTTTCCGATCGATAAAACGATAAGGCAGCAAGTGATTAAAATCAGGTGAAGGACTTTCATGCCTTTCATTCTCTCATCAGGATAACATAGGATTGCAAAAATGGAAAGGAGGATCGGAGGTTTCATTGAAAAATCAGGAAATTGCCAATCTTCTAAGAGAGATAGCCATCCTTCTCGAAATCAAGGGGGAGTCCCGGTTCCGGGTCCTTGCTTATGAGGAAGCGGCTCGTCAACTGGAAAATTTATCCGAACCGGTAGAAGAATACAGTCGCAAGAGTGAATTACAAAGCATTCCCGGTATCGGGGAAGCGATCGCTCAAAAAATTGACGAATATCTGAAACAGGGAAAGATCCACTTTCTTGATGAATTGAGCCGGGAAATTCCCCGAGGGGTGGCCGATTACACCCGGATTCCCGGGGTAGGACCCCGTACGGCCGGACTTTTTTACCGGGAACTGGGTATCTCCACCTTCGAAGAACTACGGAGCGCCCTTGCTGAGGGAAAGATACGCTTGCTACCCCGCCTGGGGGCAAAAAGCGAAGAGAAGATCCGTAAAGGGTTGGCGTTTTTGTCCGATCAGTTGGGAAGGATGCTCTTGGGGTATGCTCTCCCGGTGGTGGACGAAGTCGTGGCTTTTCTTAAGGAGCGGGCTCCGGTGGATAAAATCAGTCCGGCGGGGAGCATCCGACGCATGAAGGAGACCATCGGAGATATCGATATTCTGGTAGCCTCTCGGCGGGCGGAGGAGGTCTCTGGTGCTCTGGTTTCATTTCCCGGGGTTCGGGATGTACTGGCCCGGGGACCAAGCAAGACCAGCATCAGAACCGGACAGGGGATGCAGATTGATCTGCGGGTCGTCGATCCGGACTCCTTCGGCGCCGCACTACAGTATTTCACCGGTTCCAAGGAGCATAATGTAGCCTTGCGGGAAACCGCCCAAAAAAAGGGATATAAAGTCAACGAGTATGGCATCTATCGCCTCGATACGGGAGTGCGGGTGGGCGGCACTGCCGAGGAAGAGATTTATGAAGCGCTGGGTATGGAGTGGATTCCTCCGGAAATCAGGGAAAATCAGGGGGAAATCGAGCTGGCGATGAGCAAAAAGCTCCCCCGCCTGGTGGTCGAGGAGGATCTGCGGGGTGATTTGCATGTTCATACCCACTGGAGTGACGGGAGCACCAGCGTAAGGGACATAGCCGAAGCCGCGCGTAAAAAGGGATACAATTATCTTGGACTGTGTGACCATACTCAATCTCTGGTTGTCGCTTCCGGGCTGAAGCCGGATCAACTCCGTAGCCGCCGCTTGGAGATCGATCAGTGGAATCACGATAATCAGGGCTTTTTTGTCTTTGATGGGGTGGAGGTGAACATTCTCGCTGATGGAGAGTTGGACATGAACGATCGCGACCTGGCTGATCGCGACCTGGTCATTGCCGGTCTTCACTCCGGACTGGGACAGGAAAAAGACCGGATTATGCGCCGGCTGGAACGAGCCTTAAAAAATCCCCATATTCAAATATTGAGTCATCCAACCGGCCGCCTCCTCCAGAGGAGGAATCCTTACCAACTTGATCTCGATACCCTCTTCAGCCTGGCCTCCCGGGAATCAATCATTCTGGAAATTAATTCTCAGCCGGAACGACTGGATCTGAAGGACAGTGATGCCCGACAGGCCCGGGATGGGTATGGAATTCCGATGGTCATCACTTCAGATGCCCACAACCCCGCACAACTCGGCTACATCCGTTTGGGTATCGCCCAAGCCAGGCGAGGTTGGCTCACCGCCGAGGACATCGTGAACACCTTTTCCCTCGAGCGTTTGAAGCGTTTCCTTAAAAGACCATGAGTGCCGTCCATTGATTCGGAGAATGCATGATTTTTTATGAGTAAATAATCGGTCCTTCATCTTGAAAGGTTCTGCCGAGTGCCCTTGTTAACCCGAGAGCGAACCCAGTAATCATCAAATCCCAGAACATGCCTGATCGCTTGAGCCGTTGGCCGATGAACACCCGGCAACCGGCCTCGACTATCCCGGAGCCTATGCGGTAGGTCAAGGGAGCGGAAACAATGATAGTGCATACGCCTTTATTGGTGAAATAAGCGAACTCCCTGGCGGTTTTTGTGGAGATGCCGATGATCCTCAGGTTCACCGGTATCTCCACTCTACAGGGTATCCCCCCGTTTTTTGGTATTTCCTCTGGTTGGGAAGTTCTACCCCCCCCTTCCCGCTCAGTTCCTCCTCCTGGGTCTTTCCTTCCCGGACAACGAAAGATGCTGTGTCGGTCGGTGTAGACGGATAGGGCTATCCCCTGGTAGGGAAAGATCAGGTTATCAGTGTAGCGTATCCTGTCCGGTCCTGGGGTCTGCAGCACAGGGCCAGCATTGCCCCACTGGCATCATCGAGCGCCCCCCTGAAGAGGAGGGCGCTCAGCCCGGTTTTGGTGGATGACGAACACCTCGCCTGCTTCGTTGACCCCCTTTTTTAGGCGTTGGACCTGGCGTATGCTGAGGCAGAGCAGCTCTGCTCCCTCACTGATGGTCATCTTCCCGTCCAGTAGACAACGGGCGACGCAGAGTTTGTTTGTTTCGTTCTTGCTTGGTCATGGTGAGGATCATCCCTTCATTCTACAGAGGGTGGCATTTTCTCAAAAAGATTTTGGGGTGACATTATCACAGAATAATCACAGTCCGATGACAGACTTATTGACAAAGGACCTGGGGGTTGGTACAATGCCTAATGTTAGGCTCTTCTAATTTCTTTTGACAAAGCGAATGGATTTCCTTTGGCAGGTGTCGGGCTAGGCTAACAACATATAATGAGGACCGCAGGAGGTGGGAGAGATGTGAAGCCGATTACTACAGCGGTTGTAACGTTATAAAATGTGTGTTGTCAGCAAGGTTAATGAATCAAAGAAACGCTTCTCACCAGGAGGTATGACGAAATGATGAGAACAAGGACTATAGCGACGCTTGTAATGCTGATTGCAACATTAATCTTCTTGGGAACGACCGTAACAGGCCAGCCGGCTGAGGAGGAGAGAATCAAGGTTGTGGTCAGTTTCGCTGTCTTGCACGACTTTGCCACCTTCATCGGCGGCGATAGAGTAGAGGTAACGACCATGCTCGAATTCGGCGGTTGCCCGTGCGGTTGGGAGCCGACGCCAGGCAATATCAAGGAGCTTATCGGCGCCGACATCTTCATCCATCTCTCCGCACTTGTCGATCCGTGGCTTGGCAGAGCCATTGCTGCGGCGGGGGATGTTCCTAATTTGGTCGT
>DATIKP010000143.1 GCA_035477455.1 Atribacteraceae bacterium | reverse complement strand
AATGGTTGGGGACTTTGACCGGGCACACCGCCGCACAGTCTCCACACCCCGTGCACTTTTCCACGGCAATGTAACGGGCTTTCTGGCGCACGGTAACGTTGAATTGGCCAGGTTCCCCGGAAATCGATTCCAATTCTGAGTAAGAGAAGATATCGATATTCAGGTGGCGGCCGCATTCCACCAGCTTGGGGGAGAGAATACACATCGAGCAGTCGTTGGTCGGGAACGTTTTGTCCAGGCGGGCCATCAAGCCGCCAATCGTTGGTGAGGATTCCACCAGGTACACATGATATCCCGCGTTGGCCAGGTCCAACGAAGATTGAATACCAGCGATTCCTCCTCCAACGATCATCACGCTTCCGGTTTTTTCCGGCCGCATCATATCTCACCTTCGGTTCGTTCCCAAGCCAGCTTTCCAATTTCAGACTGGTAATAGCGGTCAAACTCATCCATCGAGCCAGTACGTTTAGCATCGATGAGGTGTTCGATCAAATCCCGCCGTAAAGCTTGCGTCCGGCGATCAATCTCCTCGACGATGGCCAACCATTCCCTGGAAACATATCCCTCTTCCACCGCCATGGACCGGAGCACCTTCAACAGGTTAGTGAACTCCACATCCTGCGGGCAATGAGCGGTACAGGTATAACATCCGATACACATCCAGATTTCTTTGGATCGCAGAAGTGACTCCCGATCTCCAATCAGCGTCTGGTGAATTATTCTCCGGGGATTGAAGCGGCTTTCCACTTCACTGACCGGACAGCCTGCAGTACAGACTCCACAGGCGAAACAGGCCATCAGACCCTCTCCCCCCGGCCGACAGGCGACCTGGTGTTTCAATCCGACATCAAAGATCTTCTCGGTGATCATCGCTCGATAATCCCCCCTTTATAATTACACGGTAGAAGGGTGAAAGGGTTGAATATTGCCGTCGGACACCGACTGGTAGGCCCCTTGGTCATCGTCATGGCAGCCTTTTATTAACCCGTCGTCTCCCGGCGCGGACGGGGATAGAGACCAGCCCTCTCTACAATCTCGGGGATGATGCTCTCCCAGGCAATGGCCATGATATGGACTCCCGCCACCCCCGCGATTTCTTTCAGGCGTTCGATGGTTTCCACGCAAATCCGGACCCCTTCCGCTTTCTGGTCTTCAGCTCTCTCCAGTCGCTCGATCAGAGGGTCGGGAATAATCAGGCCGGGTACTTCGCTACGCATGTACCGGAGGGCCCGCGCGGATTTGACCGGAATCACCCCGGCCAGAATCGAAACTTTTCCGGTCAATTTCATCTGACGGAGTTCCTCCATCCAGCGCTCAAAAATCTCCAGGTCGAATATCGCCTGGGTTTGGATGAACTGGGCACCGGCGGCCACTTTTTTGGCCAGGCGGATCGCCCGAAATTCCAGGGGATCGGCATAGGGGCTTTCCCCTGCACCCAAAAATGCCCGGATCTCCCCTTTGACCTCCTCGCCATTGGCAAAAAGCTTCAAGTCCCGCATATTTCGAAACATATCCAACAACTGGAGAGAATCGATATCATACACATTTTTCGACTGGGGGTGGTTGCCCATGCTCTGGTGGTCACCGGTCAGGCAGAGCATATTTTCCACCCCAAGCGAACAGGCGCCCAGAAAGTCGCTTTGCAGGGCAATGCGGTTTCGGTCCCGGCAGACCATCTGCATGACCGGTTCGACCCCGAGGGTTTTCGCGGCCAGACAGGCGGCAAGGCTGGACATTCGAACAATCGCGGTCTGATTATCGGTAAAATTGACCGCGTCCACATGTTTTTTAATCTGGATACACTTCTTGATGACTGTATCAGGGTTCGGCCCCTTGGGTGGCCCCACTTCCCCGGTGACCGCAAATATCCCTTTTCCGAGCACTTCCTGTAACCAACTCACCGGTGCATATCCTCCCGAACCATCGTCCGGTGACCGCCGTAGCGGGAGGACGACCAGTCTTTGGGTGGATACAGCCGGACCAGGTCAGTGATCCGGTTTTGAAGTTTCAAGCGATCGTAAATGATTTGCCAGGCACAGCTCCGATCGGTTTTGACTTCGCACTTTCCGTCTTTGGACCCTCCACAGGGACCGTTCAGAAGACTTTTCGCGCACCTGGTCACCGGACAGCAGCCGGCAAAATGGTGGACTAGGCAATTCCCGCATCCCAGGCAATGTTCCTCCCATCGGCCTTGTTCCACAGGTAAGCCCATAAAAGTTGTGTTTAAGCCCGGGTAAACCGCGCGGTGAGGAAACGTTTCGGAGATCAGCTGAGTTCCGACTCCACAGGCAAGCGATATCACCGCGTCCACTTTCTCGATCTCTTCAGAAAGCGGTCGTACAAACTCGTGTTCACACTGTCTTTCAACGGTGATATCTCGGGCGTACTTTCCCTTCAAACGCAATAACGACGCCAGTTCACGGGCTTCCCGTTCACCACCGGACAGGCAGACGGTGACACAGGTGCCGCAACCCAATACCAGGACAGTTTCTGCATCGCCCACCTCTTCGATTATTTCCGTTATGGGTTTCCTCTCTCCAACAATCATCAGGACAACGCTCCTGTGTTCAGGTAAAATCTTTAATTATTCTGCGAATTTCACCAGTTTTCTCGGCAGTGACAAAAGCTGTGAGTACCCGCTTGGAAACTTCTGCTTCCCGTAAAAGCGCATTGACCCGGTGGGCCCGGTCCCGGGCATAGCGGCTCCCTTCCAGGTTATGGCAACTGTCCAAAGGACACCCCGCCAAAAGGAGGGCATCAATCTCCTCTTCCAGGAACTCCAAAAGTTGACTCTCCCGGATGGTGCCCAGGCAGGGAATCGGTATGAGGTCAACCGTCACACCGTCTCTCAACAATCCCTCCCTCGCGCGCAATACTGCGGCTACCCCGCTTTTGTCACAGGCCACGGCAATAATTTTCACCGGCGGGCGCCTCCCTGAGCCAGCTCCAGGTTCTGTCTTTTTTCGATGTGTCCGGTTATCGATATGGCCGAGGCCGGACAGGAAGAAGCACAAAGGCCGCAAACCCGACACAACTCCCACCGGACCTGAGCTTTCCGGCGCTTGCTCTCTCCTTCGATACACACCGCTCCCCAGGGACAGGTCCTAAGACAGGTCAAACACAGGACGCACTTCTCTTCATCGACCTCCAGGCGCCCCTTCTCTCTCACCACCCCTTCGGCGAGGTAGCCATACACGTCCTGTACCGCACTATCCAACTCTTCCGAAGATAACCAGTTAGAGAAGAGGAACATTCCTGGTTCATTCAGGGTATGGAGTCCCAGGTTGACGTTCTCTGGTCGGACTATCGGGCGCAGAAGACGGTCCTCCCTAAATCGGGTTGCCAGGTCGAACGGAATCATCTTCGGTTCCGGAACAGCCACAATCCAATGACCGGAAAGTTCGGTTTCGAAACGGTCTCTCTCGGTCCGAAAACGCATAATAACTTTACGCATATCCAGGGTTGGTAAAAAAACCACGGAACCAAGATCAGTTTTTTCGAAAAGAACACCCGCTTTACGCGCTTCCCGGTAGTCTTCCTCAAGCGCGTCCCCCGCCACTACGGTTTCTGAACACAGGACAACCACCCGGGAGCCGTGACGCTCGGCCAACGAGCGTGAAAAAGTAAACACTTTTTTCCAGAGAGCCGGAGGGGTGGTTACCCGGGGAACGAGAAAAACGACGGTTTCCAGGCGGAATCGCCGTAAATGCATTTTTTTCGCAAGCTCCGAAAGCGTAATAATCCGCCGGGTCTCGGTGACCTCTTCCGGAAAACGCAAAGAGAAATAATCCTCCTCTTCAGGAACGAGAATGATGGCCCCAACCGTTTCGGATCCCTCCGGGGAGAACACCTGGAAATCAAGGCCATGGCGGATAAAAAAACAGTCGTCTCTCTGGGGGGCAACGTCCAAACCCCATTTTTTCAAAGCAGATTCTATTCTTCTTCCGGTCCGCTCCGTCTCATTTTCCGTGAAGAGAGCTATCCGCTTGTTCGGATATAGGCGCTCTGCGGCGACCTGCGGTACCGTTTGCCAGGTACGAAGCGTGGCTTTGAAGAACTGGTCCCATCGGGACAAGAGCTGTTCCACGCTAGCGGTTTCCCGTAAATCACAGGGAAACGGCACCGCTTGCAAAGGATTCCATCCCCTTTCCGCGCACACCTCGGCGATCCTCTCCCGGTTCAACCCGACGGCCTCTCCAATGATGAAGACCAAGTCGTACCGGTCGGTCTTTCTCCCGCCTCTCCTCTCCACAGCGACCTGCCACCCATCCCCCGGTTCCCTCTGTTTTATCCACTGGTCAAGGGGCAACCATCTTTCGGGGTCGAGAATCAGCGCCCTACCCACCAGTTTTCACCTCCCGGACAACTGTCTCCGCTACCCGGCGGGCATCACGAATGGAACCTTCGATATCGTTCGGTCCCCAAGCCGTGCCGGCTACATACACATTGTTCCGGCTGCTTTTTCCCTGGCCATAGTTCCTGATAAAACCATCAGACCGAAAATTTATCTGGAACAGGCGACCCAACTCAAGGGTATCGGTTGAAGGAATCATGCCTACTGAAAGGATAACGGCATCGTAAAGTTCCCGGACCACCTTTGTCTCGTTTTCGAACATGAGAGCCAATTTTCCGCCCTGTTCTTCCGTCCGAAATGGAATAAAGCGACACAGGCGGACCCGGGATCGGGCTATTTCCTCGAGTTTCTCCTTCTTCCCCCCGAGGAGTTGTAAATCCATATAGAAAAAATCGATGGTCAGATCCGGATAGCGGTATTTCAAATTCTCGGCGATCCGCAGGGCATACCGGCAACACACCCGGGAACAGTACCCTCTTTTTTCCTTGAACGACCGGGAACCGACGCATTGAATAAACGCGACATAGCGATAGGAGGCAAAGATGTCCAGAATTCCTTCGTTCAAGCCCTGCTCGATATCAAATCCGGTGAATACCGCTGGATATTTACGGTATCCCAGGTTCGAGGTCTTCTCGGCGGGGTAGGGACGGACTCCGGTCGCCAGGACGACACACCGGGTTTCGATTTCTTCCTGGCGGGAAGTCGCCAGTAAGAGCCGATCGTTGACCCGGTGTACCGACACAATGTTTTCGTTCAACCGCACCGGAAAAGATTCTGCAAGTGGGGAACGACCTGCGGCCTTCATGTTGAGCGCATGGCAGACCCCACAGTACAGACAGACGTCAGTCGCCTTACATCCCAGTTGCCAGGCCAGTCCCCCCAGCCGGTCTTCCTTTTCGATAACACAGACTGAAAGATCCCTTGAAAGGACATGGGCAACAGTAAGTCCTGTTACGCCGGAACCGATGACTGTGACGTCGACCTTCACAAGGTTTCCTCCCAAACAAAATTACACCCCCCACCCCGAGCCCTTTCTTACAGGGAGAGGGGGCGATCGGATTGAATCGCTAACGGATTAACAATTATAATCCAAATCCAGGAAAATCAGAACAACCCGACGATGGATCCATTCTCGTCAATATCCACATGGTTTCCGGCTGGCTGGGAAGGCAGGCCGGGCATGGTCCGCATCTCGCCGCATAGAGGATAGAGAAAGCCGGCACCGATGGAAGGACGGATGTCCCGGATCGGGAGTGTGAATCCCCGGGGACGGCCCTTGAGATTGGGATCATGCGAGAGCGACAGATGGGTTTTGGCCATACAGATGGGGAGTTTATCCCAGCCGAAGGCAGTGAACAGCTTGATCTTTTTCTCGGCTTGCGCATCGTAAGAAACCCCGTCAGCACCATAAATCCGGACCGCCACCGTTTCGATTTTTTCCTTGATCGAAGCCTCGTCCGGGTACAGAAACTGAAAGTCCGCGGGCTGATCACATGCTTTCACCACTGCTTCGGCCAGAGCCGCTCCCCCCTTACCGCCGTTGGCCCAGACGTCGGATATGACCGCATCGTATGCTCCATTTTCCAGAGAAATCCGCTGAATCGCTTCGAGCTCTTTCTCGGTATCGGTCGTAAACACGTTTATGGCTACCACTACCGGTACCCCATACAAACGGGCGTTTTCAATCTGTTTGACCAGGTTGGAGGCCCCCTTTTCCACCGCTTCCACGTCTTCCTGTAACAGATGCGGATCCAGGGGCTTACCGGGAACCACCCGGTATTTTCCACTATGCATCTTCAGGGCCCGAATGGAACAGACCATGACCACACAGTCCGGCGTGAGACCAGAATAACGACATTTGATATCCATGAATTTTTCCATGCCACAATCGGCTCCAAAACCGCTTTCCGTCACTACGTACTCCCCAAGGCGCAGGGCGATCCGATCGGCAATGATAGAGCTGTTCCCATGAGCGATGTTGGCAAAGGGACCGGCATGCACGAAACAGGGATTGTTTTCCAGGGTCTGCAGTAAATTCGGCTTCAAAGCCTCCTTCATCAACACAGCCATCGCTCCGGCACAGCAGAGATCCTCCGCGGTCACCGGCTGTTTTTTCCGGTTATATCCGATGACGATGCGGCCAAGGCGCTGGCGAAGATCAGCTAAATCCGTGGTCAAAGCCAGGATGGCCATGACTTCCGAGGCTACCGAAATATCGAAACCGCTCTCGCGGGGCTCCCCGTTATCCTTCCCACCCAGGCCGATGACAATCTTACGCAGCGCCCGGTCACTTACGTCCACGACCCGCGGCCAACTGATGGTGAAGGGGTCGATATCCAACTCGTTATCATGGTGAAGGTGGTTATCGATAAACGCAGCCAGGAGATTGTGGGCCAGAGATACGGCATGAGTATCACCGGTGAGGTGTAGATTGAAATCCTCCATCGGAACGACCTGGGAATACCCACCACCGGCTGCCCCGCCTTTGATTCCGAAGACCGGTCCCAGGGACGGCTGCCTGATGCAGACTATACTCTTTTTTCCGATAGTGTTAAGGCCCATGGATAACCCGATAGTAGTAACGGTTTTCCCCTCCCCAAGGGGTGTCGGGGTTATGGCGGTGACGTCAATGTATTTTCCCTGCGGCCGGCCGGAAAATTTTTCAAGAACATCGAGTGAAACCTTCGCTTTATATTTTCCATACAATTCGATATCGTCATCGTTTAAATCAATCTGACCAGCGATTTCAGTAATCGATTTTAGCTGCGCTTTTTGGGCGATGGCAAGATCGCTGAGCATAATTTATCCTCCTCATTCGTAAGGGTCTTTCCTCATAATATAAGTCATTAAAGAAAATATTATATAAAATATTTAATTAATTTAAGTGAAAATAATAAAGGGTGGAGTATCCCACCCTTTATTAAAAACTATGGGACCAAACCCAGCAATGTTTTGGTGGTGTCGACCGCCGAGGCTGCATCGGGAGCATAGCCATCGGCACCGACTTCGTCGGCGAACTTCTGGGTAACCGGTGCACCACCGATCAATATTTTGACTGAATCACGGAGTCCGGCTTCTTCGAAGGCCTTGATGTTCCCCCGAATCTGAACCATGGTCGTGGTTAAGAGCGCCGACATCCCGACCACTTGAGATCGGGATTCCCTGACCGCCTGGACAAACTTGTCCGCCGGCACGTCGATGCCCAGGTCGATGATTTCAAAACCAGCACCTTCCATCATCATGGAAACCAGGTTTTTTCCAATATCGTGGAGATCGCCCTTGACGGTCCCGATAATAATCCGGCCCAGTGGTTCCACCCCGGCATCGGCCAGTTTCGGCCTGAGAATTCCCATTCCCGCTTTCATCGCTCGAGCGGCGATCAACACTTCAGGAACATAAATCTCGTTGGCCTTGAACTTCGTCCCGACTTCGCCCATCCCCTTGATCAATCCGTTGGTCAGGACCTCCCCAGGAGAATTACCCTCATCCAGTGCCCGCTGGGTCAATTCGGCTACCGCTTTGGCATTTCCCGCAAAGAGTTCTTTGGCTAATTGCTGCAAGGTTTCCGCCATATACAGCCCTCCCAATCTGGAAATTTTCTCCATTCTATCAAACATGAGCAAAAATATCTATAACCACCTTAAAAAGTAAGCATCCTGATTATATAATTATTTTAACGTTCTTTTTGGGCATCAAGAACAATTCAGAGTTCTTTTTTCATATCTGAAAATATTGCCTTGCTACTACGCCAGTTTTCAAAAAGATCCAGATACCCGCGCAAGGCCATAACCGAGCCAAAGCCGATGATCCCCAACTTTCCCCCCGGCCCACCCAGGCACGCGAGGGTATAAATGAAGATCATACCGGTAAACGCTCCACCTAAGAAAAGGGGAGCAAATCGGGGAAAGCGTTGATTGTTCGACATCCCGGCAAAAGAGGCACAAATCACCAAGACTGCCAACAGGTTACCATACGGAAGATAAACAACCGGCAACAGCAGTCCGCCCGCCAGTCCGACAATCCCGGAAGCCATGACCGGACCTTGTTTCAAATAGATACTTATGAAATATGTCGCGACGCAGGCTAAAACCGAATAGAAAATCATGATCCAGCGGACTTCCCAATTCGGTAGTGGAGTGCTGGAGAAGGTGCTTCCAAGTACGATTCCTATGACTAAAGAACCCCCATAGGCAATAGTTCCCAGTTTTCCTCCGAATCCGTTTAACACTCCGGTAGAGACAACGTAAATCAATCCGGCCAACACACCGGCCATAGCCACCTGCGGATGGTCGGTAAAATAGGCGCTGGAGGACATCCCCACGAAGGCTCCGCAATAAATCGGCACCCCGTAAGCTGGGAAAAAAACAGCGGCCAGGATGCCTACCAATCCAGCAGCGATAACCGGTCCCAAGCCAAGGTTTACGCTGAGGGCATAAGTCACCAGGGTACCCAGAATTACTGAAAGGAAATTAAGGCAGTTGGTCCACGTCATTACTTTGAATGGCACAAACCGGGAGAACACCTTGAATCCTTCGGCCAGCATCTCATAAGCCAAACCGAAAAAGATCAAAGCGACCACCAAACCACTGACCGGGTCAGCCATCCAGGCCTGTTGTAATGCCATGGCGAACAAATACATGGTCAACCCAGCCAGAATCAGGAATCCACTTATCTGTAACGCTCGATTCATCTGGAATCTCATATCTCGAACTACATTCTGCAATGATTTCTGTGTGGGACACCGTAAACACGGGTCCTAAGTGTCTCTCATGATAACCAAAGCTATTAAGTTATGCAACCAGTCCAATTGCATTCGTTATCAATCGATCGCATAGGCGCAATACCCACGTATGTGGAAAGTAATCAGACTTGAAACGCTGATAGTTTTCCGAACCATCATTATTCAACAAACACCACAGCGTATAGGAGAGGGGAAATTATTTTTTATGATTCTTTCACCGGCATAACTATCTTGGTCAGTAAGTCACTTTCCGGGACATCTGCAGGCGAGTTATAGTAATATTCATAATAAACGCCGGTCGACTTGTACCCATTATCGTTGATCCATTTGGCCATCTCGGTATACGGCTCTTCCATTCCGGCATAGGGTCCTTTATACATGGTCGACACGATCTTGCCCGCGGGTGTTTCTCCGGCTTTTATCTCATCTTTCTCCGGTAGCGGTCGGGTAACCGGGAATCCCATCTCCACGTCCAGGTCATGCATATCCAGGGAGTAGTAGGCTGTAAAAGGGACACCGGCCGGTTGTTCTCCAAGCTCGTTCATATAATCCATGATCTTCGTGTAACTTTCACCGATGAGATCAGGCAGTTTCTCCACCGTCGTCTTTTTCCTGATGGACAAAACCGGTTGGGCTTTTTGATCTCTTACTTCGAAGGTATACTTCACCATGTCTCACTCCTTTTCTACACCTCATTGGTATTTTACCTGAACGAACACCCCGGCGAACACAATGGTGGGCCTGCTCGTCTCCGGTTAACGGCCTAAAAAATCCAGAAAAATTTCTCCCTCACAGTAATCGGCTATTTTTCCTTGCTGCAGTTATCGCAAAATGAGGATTATTTCGTCTCGGTTCATATGAGTTTACACAAACGATCTACGGCTTCAATGTGGGATAGATCCCGACGGACTTTCGGCCAGATAATAATTTCGTTCCCCGTGACCGTTACCCCTTTCGAAGCGCAGATTCTTTTCATCTGCCCGATGGCCCGCCCTCCCCCCGTCCAGGAGAAAGGAAGCTGTTTGGTGACGAACAGAGCGGCTTTCTTTCCCGCCTGGGCGGGGAGTTGGTTCAGATACTCCGCCATGGCCGAAGCCAATGAAAAGGCCTGAACCGGAGCACCGAAAACGAACGCATCGTAGTTATCGGTACGGGGGATTGAATCGAGCTGGAAATCTTTTGATCCGGGATGGGTTTTTCCGATAACCGTCACCCGCTCGACCGTAGCCGTATGGCCTAACGAAACGAGTTTTTCCTGAAACTTCTGAGCCACTGCAAACGTATTTCCGGTTTGCGAAAAAACAATGACTCCAACCTTCATTTTCTAATTCCCCCTCCTGTGTTTTACGGGTATTTCCACTTTTCCTGGTGTTTGACAGCCGGTTGGAACCCCTGGTTCATCAATATTCAGACATGAAGAGACGCAACTGTCAATTACGGAATGACATTGGAAAGGCAAGAGGACATGATGAAGATACAGGAAACGCCGTCAATCGTTGGGTTAACACGCCTGCTTATCCAGTCCAAACCTCTGTCCGGACCAGATGACTTGACAAAACCCTTGTACTCTTTGACAACGGTATACCTGCGAGCCGGGCGGCCGTCCCAAACCAGTCCACCCGAGGAGGTGATGCGACACAGCTCAGAACGTACTCGAACATAACGTCTTTTTGACTGTCAGACAGTTCGCCTTTTTTTGGCGGCCTTAAGGGAAACAGCGTCCCCCGGTGTGGGGAACTGGACTGTATTCCCTCCTCACCCTTACTGTCCAATCGGAGGGGGGCAGTCCAGCCGACCGCCACGGCGGGGTGGCCCAGTCAATCAGCAAAACGGGCCAGCCAGATCAAAACCCCTCTTGCTCGCTTTATTGGAACGGTATCTGTCTGAAATGCAGAAAATAATCACCACGAACCAGGTATCACCACCCTTCGTCCTATCCGCTGAAACACGGAGGATAACTTAAACGAGTCGCTTCTGTCGGGCATTCCGGCACAAATGACCAACCGCCTATACATTCCCTCCGGTCAAGGCTCAACAAAAATCCAATTCCAAGAATTGGTCAGCCAGTGGCGGTGCTCCTTTTCTTCTTCCCGGAGCGAGAACGGTAAGTGTTACTCAGGTAGTTGATGACCATCACCAGGATCAAGACTAAACCCCAGACGAATTCCGTGAAAAAAGTACTGAAGCGCAGCATGTTGAAGCCGCTGGACAGGAACTGCAGGGAAAGGATGGCCAGTACCAGGCCCGAAATCGTTCCAAAGCCTCCGTTGGGGTTGACTCCCCCCAGAATGGCCACCAGCACCGCCTGCAGAATATATGAGGTCCCAAAGTCGGCTTTGGCCGCATTGGTCCTGGCCACCATGGTGATACCGGCCAGACCGGCCAACAGACCGCTGAGCATGTAGGTCTTCAGCAGGACCCGCGTGTTGTTGATCCCCGAAAAGCGGGAAGCGGTGGGATTGGTCCCCAGCATGTACAACTTGAAGCCGAAGGAGGCCCGGTTGAGGATGAAGGCGAAAACCACGGCGACTCCGGTGAAGATGATGAGGGGAACCGGAAATATCCACAATAAGCCATTCCCGATAAACAGGAACTGGTCCGGGAATCCCAGGACAGCGTGGCCACGGGTAATGACAATGGCCGTCCCCGTAAACAGCTGCATGGTTCCCAGGGTGGCCAGAATGGGCGGGATGTTTACTTTGGCCACCAACAAGCCGTTGAAGATCCCGCACAGGATACCGATGGTCAGGGAAACGAGGATGGACAGCCCGATGATCCCCAGAACCCCTCCTGAGGAGGTTTCCGGAGTAATGTAGTTGGTCATGGTCAGGGCGGCCAGTATCCCGGAGAGGTTCGCCGCCCCGACCACGGACAGGTCGATCCCCCCGGAGAGCATGGTCAGCATCATGCCGATGGCCAGGATGCCGAATTCGGGAAACTGGAAGGACATAGAGCGGAAATTCCGGAGCGTGAAAAAAAGCTCGGGTCGCAACAAACCCATGAGGACAAAAATACAGACGGTAATGATCAGCAGACGCAAAAGGTTCCGATCCCGACTCAGAACGTGAATAATCTCCAGTTGTTTCGGTGAATCGGCCCGACGGGGATCTTCATTAGTCTGGATAATTTCGCGAGCCATGATTTTCCTCCTGACTAATACATAGTAAAAGAGCTAAAGGAGGGTAGAAGGGTTACAAACCACCTGGACCAAGTGTTGCCGGCTGTTCCTACCCGGCTTTGTCCTTACGTTCCTGCTCTGAAAAAAGAACGATGATCGGTGATGAATGAAACCCTTCCTCGCTTCCTCCCGCCTTCAATTTTCATGTTTGACGCTCTGGATCGCGCCGCCTGGGGAACTCCTTGTAAAGGGGCCGGCCCGGGAGACGAGAGTTCGAGACCTCCTTCCTTCATCGGTCTCCTGAATTCTGTGGACTGACTCCTCCTGTCCCTACCCGGCATCAAGTGCCGAGTTTCTTGTCGATCATGATCCCCACGCGGCGCTCTCTTTTCCCCTGCAGGGCGGTGATGCCCGTACCGATCACGATGATGGCGCCGACGGCCACAGTCTGCCAGTAGGAGGGGATGCCCATCAGGATCAGGCTGTTGTTGGTGATCACCACCAGGAAGACACCGAGGATGGTGCCTATGATGGTGCCATGACCGCCGCTGATCCGCGCTCCTCCGAGTACCACTGCGGCGATGACCGAGAGCTCCAGTCCTACCAGGTCGAAGGGATTGGCATTCCGGATCAGCGAGGAATGAACGATCCCGGCCACACCGGCCAGAGTGCCCACGAAACAGTAGATGAAAAACTGGATGACTTTGATATTCAGCCCGGCCCGCTCCGCAGCGACCCGGTCTCCCCCGATCGCGAAAATCCCTCTTCCCAGCATCGTGTAATTGAGCAGCCACCAGACCAGGGGAACGACGATCAATAGAAGGATAACGGAAAAAGACAGTCCCACGGTCCCCCCCCGCTCCGTGGTGGTTTGAAAAATCTGCCAACGGGCGAAATCGATCATCCCGGGGGGCAGGCGGACCACTATCCGGGTCCCGATGAAGGCCAGTAAAAACCCCCGGAACATGTTCGCAGTACCCAGAGTCACGATCAGGGTGGGGAGGCGGAAGGTGGAAATCAGGACCGCGTTGATCAGGCCCAGGAACAGTCCCAGGATCGCCGAGAGCAGGAAAGCCAGGGCGATACTCCCCTCATAACCGATGTTGTTCAGAAACTGGGCGGTGACGTACATACAGAAAGCGGCAATGGCGGTGAAGGAAATGTCAATCCCCCCGGAGACCAGGACCATCAGGACCCCCATAGCGAAAATCATCATGACTACGCTGCTGCGCAGGATATCGAAAAAGTTCGGCAGGGTAAAAAACGCCGGGTTGATGCTGCCGATCACCAGGCAAAGGCCCAAGACGATCAGCGCAATGTAGAACTCGTACTTTTTGAGCATATTCCCCCGGCTGAACAGCTTCCCGGGTACCCACCATCGTTCCATGATCAGTTAGCCACCCTTTCTCCGCTGATCACCGCACTGCCGATCATCCTCTCGGTCAACTCCCTCTCGGAGACTGCGCTACCGATGAACTCCTCGACAATCCGGCCGCGCTCCATCAGAAGAATCCGGTTACAATTCTGCACGACTTCGGGGATATCGTCGGAAATGATGATCACCCCGATCCCCTGCCCGGCCAGCTCGCGAATGGTCCGGTGGATATCAGCCTTGGACCCGATATCGATCCCCACCGTCGGCCCGTTGAGGATCAGAATGCGGGGAGCGGTGGCCAGCCAGCGGGCCAGCACCACCCGCTGCTGGTTCCCTCCGGAGAGGCTCTGCACCGGCAGAAAGGGTGAGGGAGTGTTGATGCGCAGGTTGGCGATCCACTGATCGATATGCGAACGCTTCTGTTCGGCACGGACCAAGCCGAAGGCTCCGCGGATCCGGTCGATAATCCCGGCGATCACATTATTGCCGATGGACTGCTGGAAAAACAAGCCCTCGGTCAGGCGATCTTCTGGAACATAGCCAATCCCATTCCGGATGGCGTCGTCTACCGAAGCAAGCCGAACTCGCTTTCCCTCAACGGTGATCGAGCCACTCGTCGCGGGCCGGAGGCCGAACAAGGCCATGGCCAGTTCGGTTCGCCCCGAACCAAGGAGTCCGGTAATCCCCAGAATTTCTCCGGGAAACAGCTTGCAGGACACCTCGGCGAAGCTCCCCTTCCGGGACAGGTTACTGACGGAGAGAAGGGGTTGTTCGTCCGGGGAGGGTTCAAACGAATACACCGTTTCGTTGATCTCCCGGCCGGTCATATGAAAGACCAGCTTCGCACGGTCAAAGTCGGGGGTGTCCCCATCGGCCACATTGCGGCCGTTGCGAAGGATCGTGACTTTCTCGGAAATCTCGAGCACTTCATCCAGCTTGTGACTCACAAAAAGAATCGACAGCCCTTCCGACTGGAGTTTCTTGATCACTCGGAACAGGGCTTCCACTTCCCGGCGAGTCAAGGCCGTGGTTGGTTCATCCATAATGATCAAGCGGGCCTCATGGAGCAGCGCCCGGGAGATGGCGATCATCTGTTTGTCCGCGACGGACAGGTCCTCCACCCGGGCATCGAGATCGATGGCCACCCCGATGTTGGAAATGGCGTTCCGGGCGATGGCGTAAATATTCTTCCAATTGACCAGCCGGCGGTTCTGTTCCAACTGATAATTGAAGGCCAGATTCTCTGCAGCGGTCAGATTGGGAAACAGCGAGAAATCCTGATAGATCACCTGGATCCCTTCCCGGATGGCATCGATAGGATGCAGTCGCGGGTAGGGTTTCCCACTGATAAAAATATCTCCGGCATCGGGGACTTCCACGCCGGCGATCAGCTTGATCAACGTCGACTTTCCGGAGCCGTTTTCTCCGACCAGACAGCGGATCTCCCCCCGGCGAATGACCAAGTTGACTTCCTTCAGGGCCTGTACTCCAGAGAACGATTTACTGACATTACGGACGATCAGAAACTCATCAGTCATCAAAGCCACGTACCCTTTCTCCCAATCGGGGCTTTAGCCGTTCAGTCTCTCTCACTCAAGAATAAACCGGGTAAAAGCCCGCTCACACAGTGGAGCGGCGGGGAAACCCCG
>DATIKP010000142.1 GCA_035477455.1 Atribacteraceae bacterium | reverse complement strand
CTAGTCCCACCAAGGGAAAAAGAAGACTTGAGCGCCACAGGTCTCCTTCCCGGTATTCGAAACGCCCTACTGGCAAAATGGTCAGAAACCCTACCGCGACCCGCAGCCGGTGGATCGCTTCTTTCAGAAAGACTTGAGAATCCACGGCAATCCAGCCACGACGAAAACCACCTCATCGCAACGCCCGGCTATCCACTGGTTGATCCGGCCCTGCACATCACGGAACACCCGGCCCAAGGGGTGCTCGGGAACCACGCCCTGTCCCACTTCGTTGCTGACGACAATCAGGAAAAAGCGTTCTCTTTCCCGCTTCAAGAACAACCAATCCAGCTCATCCCGCACTCTTCCAAGGACTTCCTCTTCTCCGCCTCCCTGCAAGAGGTGGGTGCTGACCAGAAAAGTCACACAATCCAGCAGGACTCCCGGTGGAAAGGTAGCCGTTACCCCTCGCAAGCTTCCCCTCACCTCAAACGTCGTCCAGCACGCTGGCCGCTGTTGGCGATGGCGGCTAACTCTCTCTTCCATTTCTTCGTCGGTGACCACGCCAGTCGCCAGGTAAGCGAAGGGCAGGTTGCTCTTTTCAGCCAGCTCCTGTGCCAACCGGCTTTTTCCACTCCGGGCTCCGCCCAAAATCAAGACACTCCGATCATACATATTCGAGACATTCTCCAAGCGCTTTGACCAGGAGTTGATTTTCCGGATGTGTTTTCACGGCAAAGCGAAAAAACTGCCGGTCTAATCCCCAGAAATCCGCTGCGCTCCGGACCAGTATGCCCTGGTCGGCCAGGAGATCTGGGAGATCAGAGGAGGGGAGATGTGCCTTCGCCAGGAAAAAGTTGGTCTCCGAGGGAAAAAGCGTGACGGTCTTGTCCCAACGGAGAAAAGAGTCAAGGAAATATTTCTTTTCGCGGCAAAGATTTTCATGGGTCCTCCGGCGGAAGGGACCCAATTCCGTGTCGGCCAGAATCCATAATGCCCGGGAAAGCACAGCATTGATGCTCCAAGGTTCGAGGTGGGCCTCAAGCTTCCGGACCGCGTCGGGATGCGCTACGAGATAGCCCCCCCGCAACCCGGCCAGGGAGTAGAATTTAGTGAGGGAACGAACAACGAACAGCCCGGGGAGATCGCCGGTCCTCTGAGCCAACGAAGTCCTTTCTTCCATAAAATCCTGAAAGGCCTCGTCAACCACCAGGAGCGTCCCCTTCTTCCTGCACTGCTCGATCACTTCTTCCAGAAAAGGCAAGGAATAGGAGGCTCCGGTCGGATTGCCCGGGTTCCCGAGAATTAATCCGCGAAGATCCTTTTCCAGGAAGATGCCCCCCATCGTTGTCTCCGCCTCCTGTGGAAAAAGAATGCGGTGTACGATCCGCTTCCCTTCCAGGGAAAAGGTGCGGTTGTATTCAGTGAACAACGGTTCGAGGATCTGATAGCTTCCCATAGGAAGCCGGCGGGCCAGAAGGGCAATCGCCTGCATGGCTCCGTTGGTGGGCAGAATCGTTTCCGGTGACAGGCCGGTCAGGCGGGCGATCGCCAGGCGGCAATAGCTCTGGTCTAAGGGAGGATAGACGGAAACATACCGGAAGAGTCCAGACCAGGCCTCACCAAGCGCTTCGGGAGGTCCCCAGGGATTGATGTTGGCGCTGAAGTCAAGGCATGAAGGGCCCGGTTGCTCCCGTTCAAGCCATTTTCCTCCGTGCGGGCAAGCCTTCATGAATCCACCATGGCCACCGGAGAAATATCCACCATGGCCACCGAAGAAATCAAATCTCCGGAACCCAGCCGGATCAGTTTGACTCCCCGCGTCGGTCGACCCAGCAGGGGAACATCTCTGGTGTCGATGCGGATCAACAGACCCGCCCGGGTGGATATGAGGACTTCATTGTTCTCGTCGAGGGTGGACACCGACACCACTTCGCCGGTGTCTCCCGCGCCTTTCATGATGATGACCCCCCGCGAGCCGCGGTGGTGTGAAGCGAAATCGGCCAGCGATAGCTTTTTCCCCATTCCCCGGGCGGACACCACCAGGAGAGGGCGGGTACGATCCAATATACAGGCCGAAACCACCCGGTCGCCCTCCTTAAGGCTTATTCCCCGAACCCCACGGGTGTCCCGGCCCATAGATCGCACTTCCGTTTCCGGAAAAGAGAGCGCCAGGCCGCGGACGGTGGCCAGAAACACTTCATTGCTACCGTCGGTGACGAAGACTGCGCTGAGCCGGTCATCTGCATCGAGGTTGATGGCTCGAATGCCACGTCGGGTGATGGAGACGAATTCAAGCAGGTCCGATTTTTTCACGACACCTCGGGTAGTGACAAAAAACAAATGCCGCCCCTGGCCGAAGTCTTTGAGGGGGATGAACCGGAATACTTGCTCTCCTTCTTCCAGAGCCAGAAGGTTGGCCAGATGGTTACCCCTGGACTGGCGTTCCCGCTCTGGAAGCTGATAGGCGGGGATCTGAAAAACCCGGCCCTTGCTGGTAAACAGGAGCAGGCGGTGCAGGGTGGTCGCCACCGCAATCTGCCTGACCACGTCTTCCTCTTTCGTAGTTATTCCGCTCACGCCGCGGCCTCCTCTTCCTTGCCTCCGGTACTGAGTGAGCGAAACCCTCTTGATATATCCGCCCCTGGTTAGAGTGAGAACGATGTCCTCTTCGGGAATCAGGTCCAGGTCTTCAACCGACCCCTCTTCCGGGATAATCCTGGTTCTCCGGCCGTCTCCGTGTTTCCGCTTGACTTCGACCAGTTCTTTCTTGACCACGCGCAGCAAGCTTTCTTCCCGGGACAAAATATCCCGGAGTTCTTCTATTTTTCTGAGAAGGACCTCGTGCTCCTCAAGGATCTTCTTCCGCTCAAGGGCGACGAGCCGCTGCAGACGCATGTCCAGGATCGCCTGAGCCTGTTTTTCCGAAAAGTCGAACTCGCTCATCAGGCGGCTGCGGGCCTCCTGAACGGTTTGCGAGGAGCGGATCGTCGCAATAATTTGGCCGACCTGGTCCAGCGCCCGCAAAAAACCCTCCAAAATATGGGCTCGTTCTTCGTTCTCTCTCAACTCAAAACGGCTGCGGCGGGTTACCACTTCTTTCCGAAAACCGATAAAGTGACGCAGCGCTTCCGCGACTCCCATCACCTCCGGTCGGTTGTCGACCAAGGCCAGGAGGATTACGCCAAAACTGACCTGGAGGGTGGTGTGCTTATAAAGGTAGTTGATGATGAACTGGGGATTCGCTCCCTTTTTGAGTTCCAGAACAATCCGCATCCCGTCCCGGTCGGACTCGTCCCGCACCTCTGCGACGTCGGTGATTTTTTTATTCTGGATCAAGTGGGCGATCGACTGGACCAGGGTCGCCTTGTTTACCTGGTAGGGAAGTTCCCTGATGACGATTCCTTGCCGGCTTTTCCCAATGTCCTCCACCTGGGCTTCGCCTCTTAATACGAGTTTGCCCCGCCCTTTCTCGAAATAGTCGAGAATCCCTTTACCTCCCACGATTTTCCCATAGGTTGGAAAATCCGGCCCCGGCATGATATTGATAAGTTCACGCCAGGACGTTTGGGGATGATTGATCAAAAAAATTGTGGCGTCTACCAGTTCGGCCAGGTTATGAGGGGGGATGTTGGTGGCCATACCCACCGCGATTCCCGAAGAGCCGTTGGAGAGAAGTTGGGGAAAGGCGGCCGGGAGCACCTGCGGTTCGTTCAGCGATTCATCGAAATTGGGGATGAATTCAACCGTTTCCTTATCGATATCGGTCAGTAATTCGTTGGAGATCTGGGCCATCCGGACTTCGGTATAGCGCATCGCCGCGGGGGGATCGCCGTCTACTGATCCGAAATTCCCGTGGCCATCCACCAGCGGGTACCGGTAAGTGAATTCCTGGGCCATCCGGACCAGCGCATCGTAAACCGCCATATCTCCATGGGGATGATACTTGCCGAGCACGTCTCCCACCACTCGGGCGCTCTTTTTATGGGGCTCCTGAGAACGGAGGCCCATTTCGTTCATGGCAAACAGTATCCGCCGCTGTACCGGTTTCAGCCCGTCCCGGGCATCAGGAAGAGCCCGGCCGACAATGACGCTCATAGCATAGCTGAGGTACGACTGGCGCATTTCCTCGGTGACGTCTACGGGAACGACTTTTCCTTTCTCGTCTGACATTCGGTTTCTCTCTTTCCTCAGATATCCAGATCAGCCACTTCCAAGGCGTGTTCCTGAATGAACTCCCGGCGGGGTTCCACCGCATCCCCCATCAGGATACTGAACACTTCCTCGGCTTCAATGGTGTCTTCAATCAAAACCCGCTTCAACGTCCGGGTTTCTGGATTCATGGCCGTCTCCCAAAGCTGCTCGGGATTCATTTCGCCCAGGCCCTTGTAACGCTGAATCCCATACTTTTTATTTTTCAAACCCTTGACCACGACCTCGAGATCTTTGTCGCTGTAGGCATAATAATCGTTTTTCCCCTCCCGGACCCGGTAGAGAGGAGGCCGGGCGATAAAAACGCTCCCCTGTTCAATCAGGTTCTTCATGTACCGGTAAAACAAGGTCAGAAGCAGGGTCCGAATATGCGCACCGTCCACATCTGCATCGGTCATGATAATGATCTTGTGGTAACGAAGTTTTTCCGGGGTCAGGTCCTGACCGATGCCGCATCCCAAGGCCGCAACCAGGCTCCGGATTTCTTCGCTGGAGAGTATTCGGTGCAGGTTCGCTTTTTCTACGTTGAGAATCTTACCCCGCAGAGGTAAAATGGCCTGGTAGCGACGATCCCGTCCCTGCTTGGCTGAACCGCCCGCCGAGTCGCCCTCGACGATGAACAGCTCCGTTGTTTCCGGATTACGTTCCGCGCAATCAGAGAGCTTGCCGGGCAAGATAAGCGAGTCGAGGCTGTTCTTCTTCCGGGCCAGCTCCCTGGCCCGCTTGGCCGCCAGCCTGGCCCGGGAGGCTTGAATGATCTTTTCGGTAATGACCTTTGCCGTTTCCGGGTTCTCCTCGAGATAGGTTCCCAGTGATTCTTCGGTCAAATCTTCGATCATTCCCCGGATCTCCGGGTTCCCAAGCTTGGTCTTGGTCTGTCCTTCAAATTGCGGGTCGGGCATCAGAACGCTGACTACGGCGACCAAGCCCTCTCGGATATCGTTGCCGGTGGGGGGCTCGTCCTTCTCCTTGATCAGTTCGTGCCTCAAAATGTACTCGCCGATCACCCGGGTCAGTGCGGTTTTAAGCCCGGTGAGATGGGTGCCTCCCTCCAGGGTATTGATGTTGTTCGCAAAGGAGATCACGTTTTCAAGGTAACCGTCATTGTACTGCAGGGCCACCTCCGCCCGAGCCTCGTTACGTTCAGCGCTGAAGGAAATCGGGTTGGAGTGAAGGACGACCTTGCCCCGGTTCAAGTAAGTGACCAGCGCCCGTATTCCCCCCTGAAAGCAATATCGCTTCTCTTTCCCTGTCCGCTCGTCAACAAGGCACATGGTAAGCCCTTCGTTTAAAAAGGCCAGTTCTTTGACCCGCTTGGATACGATCTCAAAATGGAATTCCGTGTCGGTAAAAACTTCCGGGTCCGGTTTGAAACGGATGGTCGTTCCGGTTTGTTCCGTTCTCCCGCTATCCAAAAGGTCACCAGCGGGCTTTCCTCTCTCAAAACGTTGCGTCCAGATTCGTCCACCCTGATGAACGTTGACCTCCAACCACTCGGAAAGGGCGTTAACCACCGATACTCCGACCCCGTGCAATCCTCCCGATATTTTATAAGCATAGCTTCCAAACTTTCCTCCGGCATGCAGCTTGGTCAACACCACCTCTACGGCCGACCGTCCCGACTGACGATGGACTTCAACGGGAATGCCCCTTCCGTCGTCTGAGACCGAGATGCTTCCGTCCGGATGAATGCGGACCTCTATTTTTGTACAGTACCCCATCAGGGCTTCGTCGACGCTGTTGTCAACCACCTCGAAGATGAGATGGTGAAGGCCCTCGACTCCGGTA
>DATIKP010000141.1 GCA_035477455.1 Atribacteraceae bacterium | reverse complement strand
GGTCGGCGGGGATGTAGCGCACGCCCCGGGCGATGAACCGGCGGGGGGGATGGTTGGTCAGGTCCTCTCCGTTGATCCGGATCGTTCCGGACTCCACCCGCCGTAAACCGACCAGTGTTTCGCACAACTCCTGCTGTCCGTTACCGGCCACTCCGGCCACCCCCAGGATTTCCCCCTGGCGGATATGAAAAGAGACCCCGCGTATCGCCGGAAGATCCCGGTCGGACTGGACCCGGATATTATCGACATCGATCAGCGTCTCACCAGGCGCAACCACTTCTTTGTCCAGAGAAAAAACGAACTTCTCCCCGACCATCATCTCGGCCAGAACCTCCCGGCTGGCTCCGACCGTGTCTACCGTGGCTATTTTCGTGCCTTTCCGGAGAACCGTCACCCGCCGGGAGATCTCCATGACTTCCGGGAGCTTATGAGAGATGAAGACGATACCGATACCTTCGGCGGTCATCGAACGGATGAGTTCGAACAAACGCAGCGATTCCTGGGGGGCCAGTACGGCAGTCGGTTCGTCGAGGATAAGCACTCGGGCCTTGCGAAACAAAGCCTGTAGGATAGCCACCCGTTGCTGTTCCCCGATGGACAGTTGCCAGATACAGGCCGAAGGGTCGACCTGGAGACTGTATTTTTCGGAGATCCGGAGGATATTGTCACGGATGTCCTGCTTGGGTAGAATCTGCGGAAGGCCGGCCAAACCCAGAACCAGGTTTTCCCACACCGTCTGGGCCGGGTTGAGCATAAAGTGCTGGTGAACCATGCCGATACCGGCGGCGATGGCGTCGCGGGGGGAAGTAAAGTCACGCTTCCTGCCCTCGACGACAATGGTTCCTTCGTCCGGCCGGTACAATCCGTAGAGGATGTTCATCAAGGTGGATTTTCCCGCACCGTTTTCCCCAAGGATGGCGTGCACTTCCCCATACCGGAGGTCAAAATCCACTCCACTGTTCGCCACCACGCCGGAAAACCGTTTGGTAATACCCCGCATTTCCATCAGGTTCATTCAAGCATCGCTCCTTGGACCCGTCCCCTTCACGGGGGGCAAGACAATGACCTGATTATACCAAAACGCGTCCGGAAACCAAGAAGTAGGGAGGAGAGAATTTTCCCTTCGTCGATCCCCCCGTGCTCCCGGGTGAATAGCGGTAATTTCTCCCAGGATGTCTGGTAAAAAGATTGGCATTTATCCTATACTATCGGTGGGGGTTTTAGGATGGAGCGGATCTCCCCGGATCTGAGGGAGGGCCCATGCGCCTTCGGGAGCGGTTGGTATATCGCCTCCGGCGGCTTCTCGGCCAAAGGTTGTTACTGGGGAGTCCCCCTCCTCCTCGGCGCAGCCGGCGGCATCTTTTCTATTTACAGAGGAGAGGAGGAAAAACATGTACGAACGAACGATCCTGTCCAGTGATTGGATGGCCCTGGTCTTCAAGGGGGTGCTGATTCTACTTTTCGGAATTCTGACTTTGGTCAGTCCGGGTTTAACCGCGATCGTCCCGCTGATTTTCCTCGGATTGGTCCTCCTGTTCAACGGGATCATGTTTCTCATGCTCGCTTCCCGACCATCGTTCCGGCGCTGGTTTTACCTCACAGAAGGAGTGATCAACCTGATAACCGGATTTCTGGTTTTTTTCCGGCCCGGTGTCGCGTTTTTGACCATCATCTGGAGTTTCGGTATCTGGCTTTTAGTCAGTGGAGCGTTCACCCTGCTCGCCGCCTTTGATTTTTCACAGAGCATTTCCAACCCGGGGCGCCTGTTCCAGGTCATAAACGGAGTCCTGGTCCTCATTTTCAGTTGGCTTTCAATCAAATACCCCCTCTCCGGAGCCCTGGTTCTCTCCCCGTCCCTGGGGTTATTCGCCATCCTGGTGGGAACGGGCCTCCTCTTATCATGCTATTATTTGCATAGAACGCCCAGGGGTATACCCAAAAAAACACTGAAAAAACCATTTTGATGAGGTTGAAGCTGGCCTCTTGCCGTCTTTGGTTTCAGCAATCTCAACACATGTTTACGCGGGATCCGCCTACCTTTATCCTACCTTTATTATTGATTGATCATCGCAAAGTCGGCAAAATAGTTCGGTTTGCCTATTGAGACCCTGAAAAATGAAGAGGACCCGCGGAATTGGCGTTCCGCGGTCTTTATCGAGTGGGGGGTGGGAAAAAGCAACCTTTCCTGAAAATTGGATAACCGGGTTGCTTTTC
>DATIKP010000140.1 GCA_035477455.1 Atribacteraceae bacterium | reverse complement strand
GGATGTCAACGCCGATTACCTCGAAGCCATACTCGAGCGGGTTAACGTCTCCCGTATCCGGGACTGCCGGTTCCGGGTGGTTGTTGACTGTGCCAATGGATCACCCTCGCTGATCACCCCACAACTCCTCAGTGAGTTGGGATGCCGGGTGGTCAGCCTGAATGCCCATCCCGATGGACGGTTTCCCGGGAGAAATCCGGAACCGATTCCTCAGAATCTTGGAGACATCACCACGCTGATGAAGCACGGAGATTTCCAGGTGGGCTTCGCCCAGGACGGAGACGGTGACCGGTTGATCGTCATCCAGGAAAATGGGGAATTCGTCTCCGGAGACGCCAGCGTCAGCCTGGTAGCCAAAGATCTGGCTGAAAGAAATATACCGGGCCCCCTGGTGACCACTGTGGCCACCACCCATCTTTTACAGGAAATCGCCCGGCAAACCAACCGCGGTTTTATGGCCACTGCCGTAGGCGACCTGGTGGTGGCTCAAGCCCTTCAAGAACACGGCGGTATCTTCGGGTGCGAGGAAAACGGCGGAATGATTTTTCCCGATTTTGTCTGGGGACGGGATGGTGCGATAGCCGCAGCCTGGATCCTGAATATCATGGCTGAGCGCGACAAACCGCTGAGCGACATGCTCCGGGATCTTCCCGCTTACTACCAAGTCAAACGGAAGGTTGTCGTCAGTGCGGATAAGAAACCGGCCATCATCGAAAGGATCGACCGCGTAACCGCACAGGAGAAAAACCGGATCACCATCGACGGTTTCAAGGTTGTCTATGACGACGGTTCCTGGCTCTTGATCCGACCTTCGGGCACAGAACCGCTCTTCCGGGTCTTTGCCGAGTCAAAAGATCCTCAACGGGCGGAAGCCTTGGTTAATCAATACTTGAAGATCATCGATGACGTGTAGGCGAAAACCCAGCGTCCCGCTTAAAACGCTCAGCCACAGATGGAGACTACGATCGTCGGGGGGCCGGAAATTCACCGGCTTCCCCCAACGCCGGACACAGGTCGTTCAATGTCATTCGATCCTCGGAAAAACGACAATACGCTTGTAGACAGTCCGGTCAGGTTGCCTGAGAACGAAGTCCACGGTATCGGCCACCTCTTCCGGTTTCATCACTTGCTCCAGGTTGCCCGGGTATGTTGTGTCCCCTTCCCGCCACAGCGGCGTGTCCACCGCACCGGGACAAATCGTGGTCAGATGCCATGGGAACGGACTTCCTGAGCCAAGGCGTCGGCCATGCCGATCATCCCATGTTTCGAAGCCCCGTAAGTCACTTCTTTATGGATCCCCCGAGTACCGGAAACAGAACTGATATTGATGATGCGTCCCTGTTTCCGGGCTATCATCGAGGGGAGCACCAGGCAGGTGGCGAACAGAGTTCCTTTCAAATTGACATCTATGATTCGGGAGATGATCTCCAGGTCCTGTTCCCAAAAATTGATTCCCTGATAAATCCCCGCATTATTGACTAAGACGTCGATCGGTTCATGTTCTGATTCGATTGTCCGATAGATCGCCGCAAGTTCCCGGGGGCTAGTCCCATCAACGGGATAGGTGTGGATTTTTTTCGCCACCCCACACGGTTAGTTCCTTTAGAGTTTCCCGATGCCGGGCCAGAGCGAAAACTGTCATCCCCGATGAAACCAGCTTCAGAGAGATCGCCCTTCCAATGCCCTTACTGGCTCCGGTCACGACAATGTTTTCAATCTTCATTTTCATTCCTTTTGGGCTTTCAGAAACATTCCTTCTCCGGAAACAAAGCAGTGTAATACATGTCCTATACCTTCTTCCCAACTAATTCGATTAGATAAGGATTAGAGCTAATTTCCTCCTGAAGGGTGCTCATCGGTCCATGACCGGGAAGAACGGTCGCCTCCCCCGGAAAGTGGGAACACATTTTTTTCAGAGAAGCAGTCAGTGCCTGGAAAGAACCACCTGGCAAATCCGTTCTTCCCACTGACCCGGCAAACAAAGTATCTCCACTGAAAAGCCACAGTAGGTCCGGAAAATACAAACACATACTTCCCGGTGTATGACCGGGGGTATGGAGATAGTCTACCGGGACACCACCGAACAAGAAGCGGCCTGCCTCTCCCGCGAGCGCTTGATCTGATTCCGGAGAGACAAAAGGGTGATAAATTTTAGAAGAAAGATTTAAAGAAGGGTCTAATAGATACCGGACTTCACGTTCGTGGATGAGCAGTTTTGCTCCGGGATACTGCTCCTTGAAATACCGGTTGCCCCCAATATGGTCGATATGACCATGAGTATTGACAATAAAGATTAAATTCAGCCCGTTCTCCACTAAAAAGTTGTCGATATCCGGCGCCGGGACCGGTGAATCGATGAGCAGAGCTTCTCTGTCTCGAAAAACCAAATAACACTCGGTCAAAAAATCTCCCAGAGTAAAACGACGGTATCTTAGGTACGCATTCATGTCTCGTTCCCTTTTTTGCTCTCCAGCAAGATCGTCACCGGACCGTCGTTTACAAGCTCGACCTGCATTATTGCTCCAAAGATGCCCGTTTGGACATCCAAACCCCGTTGCGCTAAGCCGTTCCGCACCGCTTCAAAAAGTTCCCGGGCCAAGATCGGATCGGCGGCTCGGTCAAAACTGGGGCGTAGCCCTCTGCGGCATTCGCCATAGAGGGTAAACTGTGAAACCAGGAGTATTTTCCCGCCACGGTCAATCAAGCTGGCGTTCATCTTGTCCTGTTTATCTTTAAAGAGTCGAAGATTGGGTATTTTTCTTATCAGGTACTCGACGTCCAATAAGTCGTCTCCCCGCCCCACCCCCAGGAAGACCAGAAGACCATCGTCAATCTTGCCGGTAATATTCCCACCGACCCGGACCAAGGCTGACGTCACCCGCTGGATCACGGCTATCATTTCAGAACAAACGCTCCTCCCCGCCGAACAGCTTTCACATGAGATACTTTCTTCAGCGCCTGGACACAAGAATCCAGTTCATTTCGGTCTTTTACTTCCACCACCATAACAATCTTCGCTTCGCTTCCGTTGGTATGCGCATGGATCGAACGGATCTCCATCTGAAGGTTAGCAAACGTATTGGTGATATCCGCTAGAAGTTTCGGGCGGTCCAAAGATTCGACCACTAAGCCGGCCTGGTAAGAATGAATCACCTCCCTGTCCCAAGTCGCCTCAATAATCCGGTTGCTGTTCTGGGACAGACGTACCAGGTTGTGGCAGATGGATCGGTGAACCGTGATCCCTTTTCCCAGGGTGATGAATCCAACGATACGGTCACCGGATATCGGAAGGCAGCAGCGGGCCAGTTTCACGGAAAGACCGGTAGCACCCTGGATGATGATTGCGTCTTCTGCCTGAGTCGTGGTCGGTTTTGCTCCAACCCGCTTTTTCTTTTGAAACCGTTTACGAATCGAATACGGCAAGATTTTGTTGATAACCTGCCTGGTGGTGAACCGTCCCTCTCCAATTGCGCTATAAAGATCTTCAAGGGCTCGATAGTTGTTTTCATCCATAAACTTCCCCAGGTTCGCCTGGACCTGGGTTGTCTCTTCGGCTTCCAGGGAATATTTTGCGAGTTCTTTCTCAAGGGCGGATTTTCCTTTTTCCAAGCTCACATCCCGGTTTTTCTTGCGAAGAAAGGCCCGGATTTTATTGCGGGCTCCCGGTGTCTGAGCGATCCTCAGCCAATCGACACTCGGGCCGGAAGAGGAGCGGGAGGTAATTATTTCAACGATATCCCCGCTTTTCAACTGGTAATCAAGGGGGACGATCTGTTTGTTAACCCGCGCACCGATGCAATGGTTTCCGATTTCTGTGTGGATCAGGTAGGCAAAATCTATGGGCGTGGATTTCCGGGGAAGCTTCTTTAAATCTCCTTTTGGGGTAAAAACATATACCTCCTCATCAAAAAGACTGATTTTCAAGCTTTCCATGAATTCCCGGGTATTACGCAGGTCCTGCTGCCATTCCAGAATCTGGCGCAACCAGGCCATTCGCTCCAAGATCTCATTTGCTGCTTCCTTCTTTCCCTCCTTGTAGCGCCAGTGGGCGGCAACCCCATATTCGGCTATACGGTGCATTTCCCAAGTTCGAATCTGAATTTCCATCGGATCACCCTGAGGACCGATGACTGTTGTGTGCAGAGATTGGTACATATTTGACTTGGGAAGAGCGATATAATCTTTGAACCGGTCGGCAACTGGGACCCAGAGGGAATGGACGATTCCCAGGACTGCGTAACAGTCCTCGATTGTTTCGACAATCACCCGCATAGCAATGAGATCGTGCAGGTCGTCGAGGCTGATCTTCTGGCGGTTCATTTTCATGTAAATACTATAAATGTTCTTAAAGCGACTCTGGAATTCCGCGCTGATTTTTGAGCGACTTAATCGTTCCCGTAATTTTGTTTCTGCCACGCCAATCTGGCTTTCCCTTGATTCCCGGATCCGCTCAATTCCTCGCTGAACGTTGCAGAATATTTCCGGATCGAGAAAAAACAACGAGAGGTTTTCTAACTCGTTACTAATCTTACCGATCCCCAGCCTTCTGGCAATCGGTGCGAAAATTTCCAAAGTTTCCTGAGCAATGATTTCCTTTTTATCCCGATACTGGAACTTCAGGGTGCGCATATTATGCAGTCGGTCGGCCAGCTTGATGATAATTACACGGACATCTTCGGCCATTGCGACAAAAAGGCGCCGGTAGTTTTCTATTTGAGCTTCTTCCTGTTTGATGAGCGCAAAACCGACGCTGAGTTTTGTCGCTCCACGGATCAAAGCAGTGATCTCCCTTCCGAATTCCCTATCCAGTTCTTCTTCTGAAATGTAGGTATCCTCGAGAACGTCGTGGAGGAGGGCGGCACAGATCGTGGCGTCATCCATCTTAAGGTCGGCCACGACATGGGCAACCGCCAGGGGATGGATAATAAACGGTTCACCGGAAAGGCGATCTTGTCCTTGATGAGCCTGCTGGGAGAAGGTATAGGCCTTCTCGATCAAAGACCGGTCAAACCGAGGATTGTATTCAGCTATCCTTTCCTGGAGTTCATCCAGGTAATGACTGACCACAACGATGATGGGCCTCTTCTCACTCAAGTGGAATGCGTCTCATTACTTGTCCCCTCCTCAAGATCTGGCCTCTCCTACCGAAAGAGCTATCTAAAGGAGAGCGATGTCAATTACACGCTGATTAATGAATGAACGTTGTATGAAGCGAACTTGTCACGTCCTTTGAGAAAATCGAGTTCGAGAACAAATCCGATGCCGACGATGACTCCCCCCAGCTTTTCAATCATCTCACAAACAGCCGTCGTTGTGCCTCCGGTAGCCAGGACATCATCGACAATGAGGATTTTCTGGCCGTCTTCCAAGGCGTCAGAATGGATTTCCAGGGTTTCCAGTCCATATTCGAGCTCAAAAGACCGGGAATAGACTGTAAAGGGAAGTTTCCCTTTTTTACGGATCGGGATAAAGCCACAGCCCAGGTTGTAAGCTATCGGAGCCCCGATGATAAATCCCCGGGCTTCGATACCGACGATTAAATCCGGTGCGCTATCCCGAAAGTAATTGGCCAGTTGATCGATACAGACATGGAAAGCGGCGGGGTCTTTCAATAAAGTGGTGATATCTTTGAACTGGATACCCGGTTTCGGGAAGTCGGGAATATTTCTTATGTATTGTGCAAGATCCATGATCGACCATCCTTTCATTTTTTAATCCGCCAGTCGTGTATTTTCAAGTAGGGGTAATTGCCATAATTATTACGATAGATTTCAAAGGCCAGATCAACCAGCGAACTTTGGGTGAGTTCTTCGGCTGTAACCACGCCGGAGATAACCACCGCTTCCTGAAAGTCACAATCCTGTCGAGTGAGCAATTTCAGGTGCTGGTTTCTCTTTCCCCAAGTCCAGCTTTTAACCAGAGAGACATTCAAGGCCGCAAAAAGGGGGCTTGGATTTTTTTCTCCAAAGGGTTCGAGTTTTTCCAACCAAGATAACATTCGTGAATTGATATCGCTCAACGAGATCTGAGCGTCGACAACCAATCCCTGCATTCCACGAAGGGATTTGATTTCATGACCGTAATGACGGTTTAAGGTCTCCCGTAGTTGAGAGATATTTTTTTCTTCGACTTTCAGGCCGGCGGCC
>DATIKP010000139.1 GCA_035477455.1 Atribacteraceae bacterium | reverse complement strand
TGTGAACACCATGGGTGTTCTGGGTATTGCGGTGTTGGCCGGCGATTTCACCTGGTCCGCGGTGGTGCCGATCATTGCCTTGAATGGGACCGTGGAATTATTGATCTCGGTAGTGGTCGTTTGGCCAGTTGTACGCATGATCCAAACAGTTGGAGGATGGAGCGATGTTACTGGCTGTTGACGTAGGCAATACGCACACCACCTTCGGGATTTTTACCGAAACTGCATTGCTGGCCAATTGGCGAATCTCTACCTCTTCCCGCCGGACCGCGGATGAATGGGGGTTTGTTTTTCAGGGACTTTTCCAGGAGAGAGGTATGGATAAGGTTTCCCTGGAACGCGCGATAGTGTCCTGTGTGGTCCCACCGGTGACGAATACCCTGGTGGACCTTTTTCAGAATCACTGGCAGATCGACTCTCATGCAATCGGACCAGGGACCAGGACCGGCTTGTCGATTCGGGCGGATGCGAAAGAAGTGGGAGCCGACCGGATCGTGAACGCAGTAAGCGCCTCTAACCGTTATTCAGGAGATCTCATCATAGTGGATTTTGGAACGGCAACCACCTTCGATGCGGTGACCGGGCAAAGAGAGTACTTGGGAGGGGCCTTCTTCCCAGGGATCGGTATCGCGACCGAGGCTTTTTACGAAAAAACAGCCAAACTTCCCCGGATCGATATCGAAATTCCTCAGCGAGTCATCGGTCGAACCACCGTAGAGGCGATGCATGCCGGTATTTTTTACGGATACGTCGGGATGACCCGTGAACTGATCAGGATGATCAGAGAGGATTTTTCGCCACAGGCCCGGGTGATCGGAACCGGTGGTTGGGGATATCTCCTTTCCCGGCACTGTGAAGCAATCGACCATTTTGATCCCTTTTTGACCCTGGAAGGACTGAGAATCATCGATGGACTCAACCGAGGAACATAAGCCTCTCCCTGATGTGGCGATTTTTGGAGATCGGGTCAAGACTAACGGCCATTTTTCCAGTCGTGGTATGGTGATGATCCAGGGACAGCATCGGGGATCGATGGACTGCGAAACGATCGTGGTCACCCGACAGGGTTTCCTGGAAGCAGATACCGTTGGGGAAACCATGGAGGTTTGGGGAACACTCGGTGGGTTTGCCCAGGTGCGCAGGGTCCTCTGTAAAAAGTCTGCCACGCTTACGGGGTATATCATGGCTTCCGCTATTGCCCTTGAGCCGGGAGTTCGGGTGGAGAGAGGCTTCGCTTTTCCCCTCTTCTTAGAGGAAGAAAATGAAATCCAAACGGGTCATTAGTGTCAGCTTAGGATCATCGCGCCGGAACCACCGGGCGGTCATCGACCTGTTTGGTTGCCGGATCTCGATCGAACGGTTGGGAGTGGACGGGGACAAAAAGCGCTTCAACCAGATCCTACGGGAATTGGATGGGTCGGTGGACGCGATTGGGTTAGGCGGTGTAGATCTTTTTCTGCGGGCCGGCCGGTACCAGTACCTGATCAAGGAGGTGGCCCATCTGATCCAGGGAGTACACCGAACCCCGATAGTGGATGGGGGAATCCTGAAACAGTGCTGGGAGCGGGAAGTACCTTCCCGCCTGGTCAAGCAGTTTGGTCTTGAGCTGTCCGGAAAGACCGCTCTGTGTATGAGCGGCATGGACCGGTATGGCCTGGCGGAAGGTCTTGAGAAAGTGGGCTGCCAGCTATTGATTGCGGATATGCCCTTTGCCCTTGGGATACCAATCGCCCTACGCCGATTACGGACCCTCCGTCTTCTTTCAGTCCTCATGATGCCGATTTTACGCCGCCTTCCCTTGGATGTGCTGTATCCAACAGGGGTAAAACAGGAGCGACGTCGGACTCGTTTTCCGGTATACTTTGAACGGGCGGATATCATTAGCGGTGATTTTCATTACATCAACCGATTTCGCCCGCCGACGCTCTCCGGCAAAATGATCATCACCAACACGCTTACCGCCCAGGACGTAGAAGAATTGAGGTCGGCCGGGGCAAGGATCCTGGTTACCACTACCCCGGAGATCGGAGGCCGTTCTTTTGGAGCCAATGTATTGGAGGCGATATTTATCGCTATTCTTGAAAAACCCCCCGAGGAGATCACAGGAGAGGAATATATAACCTTGATGAAAGATTTCGACCTGCAACCTCGGGTAATATTCCTGTAGGACAGAGGAGGTCGAATATGGTGGAATCGCCTGACTATGCGGTCAAGAAGAGAATCGTCGAGGAAACGATCGATAAGTACTCGAGATTTATCAATCCAGCTCTGGCCCGCTATTACAAATTTGCCCAGTTAGACACGGTGGAGTGGTCCGGCCGGGGGACGG